>NZ_JBHYIG010000041.1:23691-42545 GCF_042740015.1 Streptomyces sp. NPDC059037 | reverse complement strand
GTGTTTTTTTTTTTTTTTTACCGTTCGCGCCCGCCCTCGCCCCCCCGGCCCCCCCCCCCGGCGGCCGCCCCCACCGGGCCCCCCCCCCCCCGCGACCGGCGGGCGTGGTGACCATGACCTCGCACACCAGGCCGCAGCTCATCCAGTCGCTGGGTTCGCGGATCGCAGAGATCGGCCGCCTTCCGCTGCTCGGCTCGATCGAGTACGCCGTGGGGGCCGACACCGCGCATGTTCCGCGGAGCAACAGCGCCCAGCGCCTGCGCGCCCTCGACGGGACACTGACGGTGCCTCCCGCGCTCGCAGCCACCCTCCGGGATGCCGACGGTCCCGTGCTGCTCGTCGACGATCTGACGGACAGCGGCTGGACGCTGGCCGTCGCCGCCCGGATGCTCCGCCGAGCCGGAGCCACGGGGGTGTTGCCGCTGGTCCTCGCCGTACAGGGCTGACGTACGCGTCAACGAGAGCACCCTGGGCAGGGATATAGACGGCGCATCGCCAGATACCGGTCGCCAGGCCCAATTGCTCGTTGCCGCAAGCCAGTACGACGGGAAGAATTGGCACCGCTCCCCGCGCGGCTCCCCGTGCCCCCGGTAGGGCTGTGCCGCGGTGTGCTCTCCCAGTCCGATCCCGCCCTCTGGGCGCGTAGCCGAAGGGAGGACCGTGACCTTCGGATTCGCTCCGTCCGCTGCGGCATCGATGTCGGAGTCTTCGACGTCGGCTGAGATGTCCGCCGATTCCGCCGGCCGACTGGCCCGGATGCTCGAGCCCGCGGAGTGGTCAGCCGCGGGAATCCCTCTGCTGCGCAATCCGCGTGAGGTCGTGAGCGGCCTGCACGCCCGACACCGTCCGACGCCCGCGACAGCCGTCGTCGCCGTCCTCGATCCGGAGGAACGGCTCCGGGCGAGCGCCTCCTTCACCCGGCGGGCGAGCGCGGCGGACGGCTGGGTGTTCCGCAACGCCCTGCTCGCGCAGTTGCGTCGGGTCATCCCGCACGACCTGCGGCGCCGCACCCCCGTGCGCACCGCCGTCCTGCTCTACTGCCGTGACGGTGAAGCGCGTTGGACCCAGGAGGACGGCGCATGGATGTGGGGGCTGCGGGACGCCTGCACGCTGCACGGGCTGCGGTGCGGTGCCTACATCACCCTGACCCGTGACGGCTGGCAGGTGCTCGGCGAGGGCCGCGGCGGCCGTCGGCCGAGTTCCGGTTCACGCCCCGAGGCCTTCCCCGAGACCGAACCGCCACCCCCGCGCACCGGCGGCGCGGCATCGGACGTGCTGCGCCGCGCGGCGGCACGCTGAGACGCCCTCCGCACCACCGCCGCCAGGCCGGTCGCGACACGACCGGGCGACGCGCATCGCCGTATGCATCGCGCGAGGTGCGACGCACACGGCGTCCGGTTCATCCGGCCGCGTCGCGGACGGCGGACGCCCGACCACAGGGGTCGGGCGTCAGACGCCCGCGCCCAGCATGGCGTTGATCCGCTGCGGGTCGCCGCAGACGATCAGCAGGGCACCGGCCCGGGTAAGGGCCGTCGGCAGCGCGCCGACCGCGGTCTCCTCGCTGCCGCCGTTGACGGCGACGACGACCACGGGACGGGACGCGGCACGCCCCAGGGCGGCGGCGTCGGCGTAGAAGACGTCGTCGCCCGCGTCGTGCTGGGCCCAGTAGGAGGCGTCGCCGAACGACAGCTCGTGGGTGGCCCACGGGTGCGGGTCGCCGGTGGTGATCACCAGGACCTCACCCGGAGCGCGCCCCGAGTCGAGCAGCAGGTCGACGGCTTCCTCGGCGGCGTCGAGCGCCCCCTCGGCCGAAGCGGGGATGAGCTGGATCTGCGGAACCGAAGCAGCGGCACCCGCCGGGGCGGAGGCAGCGGCGGACGGTCCGGAAGCAGCCGGGGCGGAAGGCCCGGGCTTGACGGCCGGCTCGCGCGGCGTGCGCTGCGCCGGCGGCGTCGGCCGGGCGGGACCCGGTCGGCCGGGACGCGGCGGAGCCGCGGGACGCGGGCCGGGTACGGGGCGGGGGGTCGGCGTGGTGCGGCCACTGGCCGGGGTCACGCGGGGACCCTGGGCACTCTCGTGAATCTGAGGCTCCTCGGGAATGAGAGGCATGCGATGTTGTCTATCAAACGCCGATGCGAGTCGCGTCGGCGGGTGGCACATGAGTGCGAGTGAAGCTGCCGGAAACGTCAGAATTCGAAGCCGAGCTGGCCCTCGATTTCCGGAACGTTTCCTTCCGCCCAGCTGCGGGCCTTCTTGAGGTGCCGCCACTGGGGCAGCGCATCAAGATACGCCCACGACATCCGGTGGTACGGGGTGGGCCCCCGCTCCTCCAGCGCGGCCTTGTGCACCGGCGACGGATAGCCGGCGTTGGCCGCAAAACCGAAGTCTGCATGTTCGATACCCAGTTCGGCCATCATTTTGTCGCGCCGAACCTTGGCGATCACCGACGCGGCGGCGACGGCGACACAGGACTGGTCGCCCTTGATCACCGTACGAACCCGCCAGGGAGCCCCGAGGTAGTCGTGCTTCCCGTCGAGGATGACCGCTTCCGGCCGTACCGGCAGCCCCTCAAGGGCGCGCACGGCGGCGAGCCGCAGCGCGGCCGTCATCCCCAGTTCGTCGATCTCCTCGGGCGAGGAGTGCCCCAGCGCGTACGCCGTGACCCAGCTCTCCAGCTCGTCGGCGAGCGTGGTGCGCCGCTTGGGGCTGATCAGCTTGGAGTCGGTGAGTCCTTCGGGCGGCCTGCGCAGTCCCGTGACCGCCGCACAGACGGTGACCGGGCCCGCCCACGCGCCGCGCCCGACTTCGTCGACTCCGGCAACGATCTTCGCTCCGGTCGTGGCGCGAAGGGAGCGCTCGACGGTGTGGGTGGGTGGTTCGTACGGCATGGCGTCATCAGCCTACGCCGCCGGATGCCGCCCGCGACACCCAGCCCTACCGACGCAACAGCGGAACCATGACCCGGTCGATCAGCTCGACGAATTCCTCGTCCCGCCATTCGCTCCCGCACACCTTGGAGCGGTACATCATCATCGCCGGGATGACATCGCAGACGTAGGGGTCGACGACCTCGGCACGTACCTCTCCGCGCTCGGCTCCACGGCGTATGACCTGCTTGATCAGTCCCGCGCTCGGCTCGATGACGCCTTCGACGATCACGCCGTGAAAACGTTCGGCCGACGCGGCGTCGCACTCGTGAAGCACCGCTCGCAGCGCGAATCCGGGACGCGAGAACATCGCCTCGCGGATCTGCCTGCACAGCTGCAGAAGATCCTCCCGGACGCTCCCGCAGTCGGGCGGCGAGTCGAGGTGCGGCAGACCGGCCTGCAGCGCGTCCACGACAAGGTCTTCCTTGGAGGGCCAGCGGCGGTACACCGCGGCCTTGCCGGTCTGCGCACGGGCCGCCACACCCTCCATCGTCAGGCCGTTCCAGCCGACCGTACTGAGCTGCTCCAGCGCGGCATCGAGGATCGCCCGTTCGAGCACGGGGCCCCGGCGGCGCTGGGAGGACGGCTGAGCGGAAGCCGCCCTCCAGCGCGAAGTAACCATCAACATCTCTCCGTTGGACGTTCCAGGCAGTGTCAGTGAACGGTTGCGTTCGCTGATGGGGAGTCACTACCGTTTGACGCGACAGTGAACGGGATCGTTCACTAACGCACTTGTGGGGGACCCATAGTGACAACCTCTCAGTTAGACAAGGGCCAGGCGGCCGGCGCCGCCCGGCGTGGGGGCCGCCCCGGCATGGCCCTCACCATCATCGCGGCCTGCCAACTCATGGTGGTACTCGACGCGACGATTGTGAATATCGCGCTCCCGCACATTCAAGGCGCGCTCAAGTTCTCGACAACGGACCTCACTTGGGTCGTCAGCGCGTACACCCTCACCTTCGGCGGCATGCTGCTGCTCGGCGGCCGCGCCGGTGACATCCTCGGCCGGCGCAGGGTCTTCACGGCCGGCATCCTGATCTTCACTCTCGCCTCACTTCTGGGCGGATTCGCCCAGGAGCCCTGGCAGTTGCTGGCCGCGCGAGCCCTGCAGGGCGTCGGTGGCGCCATCGCATCGCCCACCTCACTGGCACTCGTCACCACGACGTTCCCCGAAGGCCCCGAGCGGAACCGGGCATTCGGTGTCTTCGCGGCCGTCTCGTCGGGTGGTGGCGCCGTCGGCATGCTGGCGGGCGGCATGCTCACGGAGTGGCTCGACTGGCGCTGGGTGCTGTTCGTGAACGTACCCATCGGTGTCCTGATCGCCGTCCTGACCCCGCTCTACATCAACGAGTCCGAGCGCCACCCGGGCCGTTTCGACTTCGCGGGCGCGGCCACGTCGACCCTCGGCATGGCCGCTCTGGTCTACGGATTCATCCGGGCTTCCGAGGAGGGCTGGAAGGACAGCGTCACCATCGCGTCGTTCGGTACGGCCGTCGTGATGCTGCTGGCCTTCGTGTTCGTCGAGAGCCGGGCCAAGGAACCGATCACGCCGCTGAAGATGTTCTCCGAGCGAAACCGCACGGGCACCTACGTGATCATGCTGAGCCTGGCGGCGGCGATGTTCGGCATGTTCTTCTTCATCGTGCTCTTCGTCCAGAACGTCCTGGACTACACGCCGATCCAGGCGGGTCTGGCCTTCTTGCCGGTCACGGTCGCGATCGTGGTGGGCGCGGGCCTTTCCCAGTGGCTGCTTCCGGTGCTCGGCCCCAAGCCGTTCATGGTGGTCGGCTCCGCCATCGTCGCCCTCGGGCTCGGCTGGCAGACCTTCATCACCCCGGACAGTTCGTACGTGGGCGGGGTCCTCGGCCCGATGATGCTGTTCGGCTTCGGCATGGGTCTGAACTTCGTGACCCTGACACTGACCGCTGTCTCCGGAGTCGCCCAGCACGAGGCGGGCGCGGCTTCGGGACTGCTCAACGCCACGCAGCAGGTGGGCGGTGCGCTCGGCCTCTCCATCCTGACCACGGTGTTCGGCACGGCGAGCCGGGACGAGGGCAAGGAGCAGGCGGCGGACTTCATGGCGAACGCGTCGCCGGCGCAGAAGGCCGAATTCGCCAAGACCGGTGAGCTGCCGGCGCCTTGGGGACACGAAGTGCTCTCCCAGGGGATCTCGACGGCCTTCATTCCGGCGGTCGCCATGGCCGTGCTCGCTCTGGTCACCGCCGTGCTGGTGATCCGCGTACGCAAGAGCGACCTGGAGGCGCTGTCCGGTACGGCCGAGGCCGCGGGTCCGGCGGGCGGTTGACGGGCCACGGATGCCGGGCCGCGAGGGGGGGGGCCGGGGCCACCCCCCGGTCCACCCCAGCCCCCCCCCCCCCGGCCGGCGCCCCCCACTCGAATCGTGCCCGGTGAGGCACTGGCGGAGGATACGAGATTCGAACTCGTGAGGGGTTGCCCCCAACACGCTTTCCAAGCGTGCGCCCTAGGCCACTAGGCGAATCCTCCGCGGCAAACAATACAAGACGTTGGGGAGTGCTCGCGAACACGATCCCGAGGTCGACGTCGTGATCGTCCTCGGGGGCGATCACGGCCGGGACCGGCTTCGCTTCCGGGGCGGGGGATCCGCTACTGTGGGGGCCAGCCCCTCACGTGGCGCTATCTGACTGAACTCCCCCAGGGCCGGAAGGCAGCAAGGGTAGGTCGGCTCTGGCGGGTGCGTGGGGGGCGCTTTGCGTTGGGGCGGTCCGGGTTGTCAGTGGTCGCCTATAACCTCGTATGCGTGTCGTCTCTTGCGCTGTACCGCCGTTATCGCCCGGAGTCGTTCGCCGAGGTCATCGGGCAGGAGCATGTAACCGACCCGCTGCAGCAGGCGCTGCGAAACAACCGGGTCAATCACGCCTACCTGTTCAGTGGCCCGCGCGGCTGCGGCAAGACGACGAGCGCGCGCATCCTGGCCCGCTGCCTCAACTGTGAGCAAGGTCCCACGCCCACGCCCTGCGGCGAGTGCCAGTCCTGCCAGGACCTGGCGCGGAACGGCCCGGGGTCGATCGACGTCATCGAGATCGACGCCGCTTCCCACGGAGGCGTCGACGACGCCCGTGACCTGCGCGAGAAGGCCTTCTTCGGCCCGGCGTCCAGTCGGTACAAGATCTACATCATCGACGAGGCGCACATGGTCACCTCAGCGGGCTTCAACGCCCTGCTGAAGGTGGTCGAGGAGCCGCCGGAGCACCTCAAGTTCATCTTCGCGACCACCGAGCCCGAGAAGGTCATCGGCACGATCCGGTCGCGTACGCACCACTACCCCTTCCGCCTCGTGCCCCCCGGGACCCTGCGGGAGTATCTGGCGGAGGTCTGCGGCCGCGAGCAGGTGGCCATCGAGGACGGTGTGCTTCCGCTGGTCGTGCGCGCCGGTGCCGGATCCGTGCGTGACTCGATGTCCGTCATGGACCAGCTGCTCGCCAGTGCGGCGGCCGACGGTGTGACGTATGCCATGGCGACGTCCCTCCTCGGGTACACCGACGGGTCGCTGCTCGATTCCGTGGTCGAGGCGTTCGCGTCCGGGGACGGTGCGGCGGCCTTCGAGGTCGTCGACCGCGTCATCGAGGGCGGCAACGACCCGCGGCGCTTCGTCGCCGACCTCCTGGAGCGGCTGCGCGACCTGGTGATCCTCGCGGCCGTGCCGGACGCCGCCGAGAAGGGGCTCATCGACGCCCCCGCCGACGTCGTCGAGCGGATGCAGGCCCAGGCGGGCGTCTTCGGAGGCGCCGAACTGAGCCGCGCCGCGGACCTCGTGAACGAAGGGCTCACGGAGATGCGGGGGGCGACCTCGCCCCGGCTGCAGCTCGAACTGATCTGCGCGCGCGTGCTGCTTCCTGCGGCGTACGACGACGAGCGTTCCGTCATGGCCCGGCTCGACCGTCTTGAGCGTGGCGGCAACTTCATGGCGGGCGGCGGCCAGGGTGCCGCTCCGGCCATGGCGTACGTTCCGGGGCCCGAGGCGCATGCGGGGATGCAGCAGCAGCCGGGCGGTGGGGCGCCGGTGGCTCCGGTGCCTCCGGGGGGCGGACCTGCCGCCGCGCGTGCGGCGGTACGGGGGCCGGGGGCGCCGCAGGGCGACCAGGCACCGGCGGCTCCGCCTGCTCCGGCCGCCCCCGCTGCTCCTGTCGCTCCTGAGCCTGCCGCCTCTGTTCCGGCGGGGGAGCGGCGGCCCGGTGGCTGGCCGACGGCTTCGGCGCCGGGCAGCGGTCCGGCGGCTCCCGCGGCTGCCCCTGCTCCCGCTCCCGCCGAGGCGGCCCCGCGGCCGGGCGGCTGGCCCACTGCGGCCCCCGCGGGGAGCGGAGCCCCGGCCCCGCAGGCCCCCGCACCGACGCCGTCCCCGGCACCAGCGGCCGCGCCGGCACCCATGGCTGCCCAGGCGCCGCCTGCGGGCGGCCCCGACCCGCGCAGCCTGTGGCCGAACATCCTGGAGGCGGTGAAGAACCGCCGCCGGTTCACCTGGATCCTGCTGAGCCAGAACGCCCAGGTGGCGGGGTTCGACGGGACGACGCTCCAGATCGGCTTCGTCAACGCGGGAGCGCGGGACAACTTCGCGAGCAGCGGCAGCGAGGACGTGCTGCGGCAGGCGCTGTCCGAGCAGTTCGGCGTGCAGTGGAAGGTCGAGGCGATCGTCGACCCCTCCGGCGGCTCGGCCCCGCCCCCGGCGGCGGTCAACTTCGGGGGAAGCGCCCCCGCGCCCCCGCGCCCCGCCCCCCAGCACCAGCCGACACCGCCTCCGGCAGCGGCCCCGGAGCCCCCGTCCCGGCCGGCACCGGCCCCGACCCCCGCCCCGGCGCCACAGCCCCGCCCGGCCACTCCGGACCATGTCTCCCCGGAGGACGACACCCCGGCCGACGACGACCCCGACCTGGTCGAATCGGCCCTCTCCGGCCACGACCTGATCGTCCGCGAACTGGGCGCAACAATCGTCGAGGAGTACACGAACGAGCCGTGAGCCGCCGGGGCCTGATCTGCGGGGCCCTGAGCAGCCGAGCCCTGAGCCGCCGCCCATCACGCCGCTCCGCGTCGGGTCTTTCCCGCCCGCCCACCCGTTTATCCCGCGGTGCAGGGCTGGGGGCTGTGGGCGTTGCCTGCCCGCGCAGGCTGTGCGGACGCTCCGCGTCGGGTCTTTCCCGCCCGCCCACCCGTTTACCCCGGGGTGCAGGGCCGGGAACTGCGGGCGTCGCCCACCCGCGCAGGCTGTCCCGCCGCCCCGCGTCTGGCCTTTCCCACCCGCCCACCCGTTCACCCCGCGGCGCGCGGTCAGACGGCCGCCGCGGGCTCCCCGCCCCTCGCTGCGGGGCAATCGGGTGGGTGGGCGGGAAGCATCCGCCGCGGAGCGGCGGCTCAGTCCGGACACGACCCGCACCCGAGTACTGGCCAGCTCTCCCCGCAGGGGGACAAAGCGCCCCCAGATCTGGAGGAACGTACGACTCCGTACCAGGGTCATCCTCGGCCTCCCGCACAATCGCGAGCCCCGCGGCGGATAGGCTGACCACCGTGAAGGTCCTAGTCATCGGCAGTGGTGCCCGCGAACACGCCCTGTGCCGCTCTCTGTCCCTCGACCCCGACATCTCCGCCCTGCACTGCGCCCCCGGCAACGCCGGCATCGCGGACGTGGCCGAGCTGCACCCGGTCGACGCCCTCGACGGCACTGCGGTGGCCGCCCTGGCCACCCGCCTCGGCGCCGAGCTGGTCGTGGTGGGCCCGGAGGCCCCCCTCGTCGCAGGGGTCGCCGATGCCGTACGCGGCGCTGGAATCCCCTGCTTCGGGCCCTCCGAGGAGGCCGCCCAGCTGGAGGGCTCGAAGGCCTTCGCCAAGGAGGTGATGGCGGGCGCCGGCGTGCCCACCGCACGCTCCTACGTCTGCACCACCCCCGAGGAGATCGACGAAGCCCTCGACGCCTTCGGCGCTCCGTACGTCGTCAAGGACGACGGCCTCGCCGCGGGGAAGGGAGTCGTCGTCACCGGCGACATCGAGGCGGCCCGCGAGCACGCCCTCGCCTGCGACCGCGTGGTCATCGAGGAGTTCCTCGACGGCCCCGAAGTCTCCCTCTTCGCCATCACCGACGGCGTCACCGTCGTCCCGCTCCAGCCCGCCCAGGACTTCAAGCGCGCCCTTGACGGGGACGCGGGCCCGAACACCGGCGGCATGGGCGCCTACTCGCCCCTGCCGTGGGCCGACCCGAAGCTGGTCGACGAGGTCATGGAGAGCGTGCTCCAGCCGACCGTCGACGAGCTGCGCCGCCGGGGCACTCCCTTCTCCGGGCTGCTCTACGCGGGCCTGGCGATCACTACGCGCGGCGTACGCGTCATCGAGTTCAACGCCCGCTTCGGCGATCCCGAGACGCAGGTCGTCCTCGCCCGTCTGAAGACCCCGCTGGCCGGAGTCCTGCTCGCCGCGGCCAACGGCACCCTCGTCGACCTGCCCCCGCTGCGCTGGAGCGACGACGCCGCGGTCACCGTCGTCATCGCCTCGCACAACTACCCGGACACGCCGCGCACCGGCGACCCCATCGAGGGACTCGGCGACGTCGTGGCGCAGGATGCACCGGACGCGTACGTCCTGCACGCCGGGACGAAGCACGACGGCGACGCGGTCGTCAGCGCGGGCGGCCGTGTGCTGTCCGTGACGGCCACGGGCGCGGACCTGACCGAGGCACGCGAGCGCGCGTACACGGCGCTGTCCCGCATCCGCCTCGACGGCTCCCAGCACCGCACCGACATCGCGGCGAAGGCGGCGGCGGAGGCGTAGGCGTAGGCGTAGCCAAGGCCGCCCACGCGCCACCCGCGAACAGCTCACAGGCCCCGGATCCGACACTCGATCCGGGGCCTGAGCGTCATCCACCTTTACCCAAAGCCATTCCATCGAGTGACCGCTGGCCCATCCGGCTGACGATGCCCGGCACCCCAACTAGGGTGCGGCGCAAGCGGTTCAGGTGCCCATAGCCAAACAGACCACCGGCATTGCGATGTCAGTGGCGGGTGCCACAGTGGGGGAGTGAGCAAATCCATCGGCGGCTGCCGTCCGCCCCTCGGCACCGGTCCCCACCGGCGGCGGGGCAGCAGGCGGACCAGGCAGCAGGGGGTGACGTAGGTCGTGTCAGGTACGGGTGTGGAGGTGGGCGTGCAGTCCGCGCGTTCCCAGGCGCTCGCCGTGCTGCGCATCCGCAGCAGGGCCCTTGCCGTCGCACTGCTGCCCGCGGCCGTCGCCGTCGTGCTGCTCGCGGGCGGGGCCACGGGCCATGTCACCGGCGGGAGTTGGGACGTGGCGCGCGGCATCGTGACGGCCGCCGCCGCCGTCGTGCTGCTCGCCGCGGCGGGCATCGCGCTCGTCGTTGCCCGCGCCAGGCCCGCCGTCAGCCCGACGGTCCCGATCACCGAGAACTCGGCCCCCGATCTGTACCGCCTGGTGCGGGATCTGGCCGACCGCATGGACGTCCCGGCGCCATCGGCGATAGCGCTCACTCCCGACTGCGACAGCTGGCTCGAGGACCGCACCCACCCCGCGCACGGCCCGCCCGTGGAGGCCTCGCCCCCGCCGGTCGCCGAGACCAACGGCCTACGGGACGGCCGCCCCGCCCCACGCCGCCAGCCCCCCGCGGCCCCGGTGCTCGTCATCGGCTCCCCCTTCCTGTGGTGGATGCGGGTCGGTGAGCTGCGCGCGGTCCTCGCCCCGGTCGTGGCCGGTACGGGACCCTCGGCACACCCCGACATAGCCGCGGCCCGGCGCTTCGTGCGCGGGCTCGACGCGGCGGTCGCGGTCACCTCCGCACCCGGCCGCGGCCCGCTCACGCGCACGGTCCTCGGCGGTGTCGGCTGGGTGGCCCGGCTGCTCCTGCGCAGCTGCCGGGGGCACGCGGGCGAGATGGAGCGTGGCGTCGCGGCAGCGGCCGCCGAGCGCGCCCAGGCTGTGGACTATGGAGTGCGGATCGTCGCCCAGGAGCAGGTCGGCCTGGCGTACGCCGGGTGGGACCGCCTCCTGACCAAGGTCGCGCTGCCCGCCTGGCGGATGGGCCGCTGGCCGTCGCGGCTCGACGCGGGCGTGGTCTCCGCCCTCACCGAGCTGTCCCGCAGGGACCGCCTGGCCGAGGGCTTCGCGTCCCGTCTGGGCGAGCGCCCCGCCTGCGATCTCCTGGAGGAGCCGGGCTCGGTGGACGAGGCGGCTTCGCTCCTTGCCGCCCGCCTCTTCCACGGCGGGCCCGCCGAGCCGGGGCCGGGCTGGGCGCCGGTGGCCTGGCAGGAGTATCCGGACGAGGTCGTCGACCGTAAATGGCGTACGGACGCCGCCCGCCTCCACCGGGTCCTCGACTCCCTGGGCGTGGGCCACGCCACGGACCCGACGGCCCGCGACGCCAAGGGCCCCACCCTGGGCCGGGTCCTCGACCACCTGACGACGCCGGACACCGACACCGGCACCGGCACCGACACCAAGGAGCCGGCCAGGGACCCGGCCGCTCTGGACGTGTCCGCCCTGGGCCCGGCCGCTGTGGACTCGTCTGCTCCGGCCACGTCTGCTCCTCCAGCCACGTCTGCTGTGGACCCGTCTGCTCCGGCCACGTCCGCTGTGGACCCGTCTGCCCCGGCCACGTCTGCTCCGGCCACGTCCGCTGTGGACCCGTCTGCCCCGGTCACATCCGCCCCGGACCAGCCCGCCCCGCACACCTCCGTCAACCCGGCGGACGACCTCGCTCTCGCCCCCGAGGGCAGAGTCGCCCCCGAGGATGAAGTGGCCCCCGAAAGCCCCGGCGGGCTTCTGGCCGCGGGGCTCACCGCCGAGCTGGCTCGCGAGGAAGCCGCCGCCCCGCCACGCCCGGCCCCGGCGGGACAGGGCCCGGACGACGCGCTGTGGGACGACGGCATGCTGCCGCTCTTCCCGCTCCAACCGGTGCGCACGGGCCGGGAGTTGCTCGCCGACCACGTGACCGCGCTGGTCTGCTGTGCGGCCGTGGACACGGCGGGCGCGGCACCCGGGCTCGACTGGCTGGACGGCCCGTCCCTCCTGGTGGACGGCGAGCGGGCGGCGGACCTGACGCCGCACGTCCTGAGCCTGGTGGAGGACGGCGACCCGATCCCCCTGAAGGGCTGGCTTGCCCGGCTGGGCGTCCGCCCGGAGAAGCCGGTGCGGCTCGTCTGAGCCGAGCACGAGGACGAGCACGAGCACCCGCCCGAGCGCCGCCCCGACCCCGAGCCCGCCCCCAGCGACCCGTAGCAATCCCCCCACCCCCTCCCGGAAGGATCTCTTCCGTTCTCGTCGATTAGCGACGAACGGTGACGGAGTGCGTGCGTAATGTGATGTGCTGGGACCGACCGCCGGACCGGACATGTCAGAGGCAACACCGCACGGGGGCAACGGACGGCACAGCGCAGCGCAATCCCGGGGGAGCGAGGGAGGGGTACACATGGGGCCGGAGCAGATCCGCAGGTGGGAATCGGGCGCGCTGGCGCACGCCGTGACCGACCCCTTCGGCCAGGGCCCGCTCCCCTGGCTCCGGGGCGCCGAGCACTACTTCGACGACACGGGCCAGGTCGTCCCCTGGTACCTCGACCACGCCCCGGCCCCCGGCGCGCGCAACATCCCCACACCCCGTACCCGTACCAACGGGCCCCGCACGGCCGACGACGTACACGGCCAGATCAAGGGCTTCACCTCCACCGGCGCCGCGGCCCCCGGCGAGGCGATCGACTTCCACGTGACGGTGGACCCGCCCCAGCAGTTCAGCGTCGACATCTATCGGATCGGGCACTACGGCGGGGACGGGGCGTCGAAGATCACCACGAGCCCCCGCCTCTCCGGCATCGTCCAGCCGCCCCCGCTCACCGCCGACCGCACGGTCTCCTGCCACCACTGGTGGCTCTCCTGGCGTCTGCAGATCCCGAGTTACTGGAACATCGGGGCGTACGTGGCGGTGCTCACCACCGTCGGCGGCTACCGCTCGCACGTCCCGTTCACGGTCCGCGACAGCCACCCGGCCGATCTGCTGCTCCTGCTCCCGGACATCACCTGGCAGGCGTACAACCTCTATCCCGAGGACGGCCGCACGGGCGCGAGCCTCTATCACGCATGGGACGAGAAGGGCCGGCTCCTCGGCGAGAGCGAGGCCGCACACACGGTCTCCTTCGACCGCCCGTACGCGGGCGCGGGCCTGCCCCTGCACGTGGGCCACGCCTACGACTTCATCCGCTGGGCCGAGCGGTACGGCTACGACCTCGCGTACGCCGACACCCGCGACCTGCACGCGGGCCGCATCGACCCGACCCGCTACCGGGGCCTGGTCTTCCCGGGCCACGACGAGTACTGGTCGTCGAACATGCGCCGCACCACGGAGCTGGCCCGCGAGCACGGCACGTCCCTCGTCTTCCTCTCCGCCAACACCATGTACTGGCAGGTGGAGTTGGGCCCTTCCCCGTCCGGCGTCGAGGACCGCCTGCTCACCTGCCGCAAGCGCCACGGCCCCGGCAGGCCCGCCCTCTGGCGCGAGCAGGACAAGGCGGAACAGGAGCTGCTCGGCATCCAGTACGCGGGCCGCGTCCCGGACCCCGCCCCCCTCGTCGTACGCAATGCCGACCACTGGCTGTGGGAGGCGACGGGCGCGCACGAGGGCGACGAGATCGAGGGTCTGGTCGCGGGCGAGGCCGACCGCTACTTCCCGCGCACCGCCCTGCCCGAGCACCAGGGCCGCATCCTCCTGGCCCACTCCCCGTACGAGGACAGCGAGGGCGTCACCCGCCACCAGGAGTCGTCCCTCTACCGCGCCCCGTCCGGCGCCCTGGTCTTCGCGTCCGGCACCTTCGCCTGGTCCCCGGCGCTCGACCGCCCCGGCCATGTGGACACCCGCGTCCAGCGCGCCACGGCCAACCTCCTGGACCGCATCTGCAAACGGGACTGAAGCCCGCCGACGCCCACCGGCATCCCCCTGGCCAAAACCTGTCCCCCCATACGGGAGAATCGAAAGGACTTGGCCAGAACCACGGGGAGGAACCGTGTCCGGATTCGTAGAAAAGCCCGAGCCTGTCGAGGTCCCGGGCCTGGTGCATGTGCACACCGGCAAGGTGCGCGACCTGTACCGGAACGAGGCGGGCGACCTCGTGATGGTCGCGAGCGACCGCATGTCCGCCTACGACTGGGTGCTGCCCACGGAGATCCCCGACAAGGGCAGGGTCCTCACGCAGCTCTCCCTGTGGTGGTTCGACCAGCTCGCCGATCTCATCCCCAACCACGTCATCTCCACCGACGTCCCGGCCGGCGCCCCCGCCGACTGGGAGGGCCGCACCACGGTCTGCAAGTCCCTGCAGATGGTCCCGGTCGAGTGCGTGGCCCGCGGCTATCTGACGGGCTCGGGCCTGGTCGAGTACGACGCATCGCGCACCGTCTGCGGCCTCGCGCTGCCCGACGGCCTGAGCGACGGCTCCGAGCTGCCCGCGCCGATCTTCACGCCGGCCACGAAGGCGGAGGTCGGCGAGCACGACGAGAACGTGAGTTACGAGGAAGTGGCGCGCCAGGTGGGCGCGGATACGGCGGTCCAGCTCCGCCAGGCGACCCTCGCGGTCTACGGCCGGGCCCGTGACATCGCCCGCGAGCGGGGAGTCATCCTCGCGGACACGAAGTTCGAGTTCGGCTTCGAGGGCGAGAAGTTGATCATCGCGGACGAGGTCCTCACCCCGGACTCGTCCCGCTTCTGGCCCGCGGACGAGTGGCGGCCGGGCCGCGCCCAGCCGTCGTTCGACAAGCAGTTCGTCCGCGACTGGCTGACCTCGCCGGCCTCCGGCTGGGACCGCAAGAGCGAGCAGCCGCCGCCCCCGCTCCCGCAGGACGTGGTGGACGCCACGCGCGCCAAGTACATCGAGGCGTACGAGCGTCTGACGGGCACGGCCTGGTAGTCGGCGTACGAAGAAGGCCCCGGTCGATTGACCGGGGCCTTTCATCTGGAGCGGACGACCAGGTTCGAACTGGCGACCTCAACCTTGGCAAGGTTGCGCTCTACCAACTGAGCTACGTCCGCACTGCGCCGAAGCGCGAAGCCAACTATACCCAACCTCGCTCGCGTGCGAGACGCACCGCGGCATGACGATTCTCCGCCCCGATCTTGGTGGCGGCGGACGAGAGGTAGTTCCGGACAGTCCCCTGGGACAGCGCGGCCCGCTCGGCGATCTCCGCGACGGGCGCCCCGTCGGCGGCGAGTTCGAGCACTTCGGCCTCGCGGACGGTCAGCGGGGAGTCCCCCGCGGAGATCGCGTCGGCGGCCAACTCCGGGTCCACGTAGCGGTTTCCGGCGTGCACGGTGCGGATGATCTCGGCTAGCCGCTGCGCGCTGACGGTCTTCGGCACAAAGCCCCGCACGCCCACCGCGAGCGCCCGCTTGAGATGCCCCGGTCTGCCATGACTCGTCACGATCATGGTGCGGCAGTACGGCAGTTCGTCCCGCAGCGATGTGGCGACACTCACACCGTCGGCACCCGGCATCTGCAGATCGAGCACGGCGACATCGGGCTGATGGGCCCGGGCCATGGCAAGCGCCTCGGGCCCAGAGGCGGCCTCGGCAACCACGACGAGATCGTCCTCAAGCCCCAGCAGAGCAGCGAGAGCACCGCGGATGAGGTGCTCGTCATCGGCGAGCAGTACGCGCAGACTCATGGAGCGACCCTTTCGGCTTCCTGATCGCGGACCTGCCGGGGGTCGTCCTGTTGACGCCCGGCCCGCGCCCGGTCCAAGGGCACCTCCGCGGCCAGGCGGAACCGCCCTTCGCCGGAGGTGAAGTCCAACGTCCCGTCCACTGCGGCAAGCCGCTCCCGAAGCCCGGCGAGGCCGGACCCGGTACCCCCTCGAGCGACCTCGGGCACACCGTCGTTCTCGACCACCAACGTCGTACGTTCGTCAGTGATCGCCAAGGTGATGTCGCACCGCCTCGCGTCCCCGTGCCGCAGCACATTGGTGGTCGCCTCCCGCACGGCCCACCCGAGAGCCGACTGCACCGAAACCGGCAGTCCCGCCGACGACCCGCTCACCCGGCAGTCGATCCCGGCCGCCTCCAGCACTCCTTGCGCACCGGCGAGTTCGACCGCCAGGTCGGCCTCCCGATACCCCCGCACCACTTCCCGCACCTCCCGCTGCGACTCCTGCGCGATCCGCTGCACCTCGACCATCTGGTCGACGGCTTCGGCCCGCCCCCGCCGGGCCAGCTGCACCGCCAGCTCGCTCTTCAGCGCGATGACCGCGAGATTGCGGCCCATCACGTCGTGCAGGTCACGCCCGAACCGCAGCCGCTCCTCGGCGACGGCCAGCCTGGCCTGTACGTCGCGGGTGTTGTGCAGCTCGTACATCACGCGGAGCACCCACGCCGAGCAGCGCATCGTGTAGGCCAGCGCACAGCCGGCGTACGCGACCGTGAAGAAGGTGGGGACCACGAGCTGGATGCCCCCTCCGATCAGCCAGACCCCCGTGCACACCGCGGCCGTCGCGACCGACTGCACGAGGAAGCTGAACCGCAACGAGGCCAGCAGGCTGTACGCGCTGAGGAACGGCATCGCCGCGGCGGCGAGCGCGATGGTGAGCGAGGGGAACTCCTTGGGCCCGGTGAAGGCGGCCAGGGCCAGGACACCCGAGACGGTCAGCGCCATGAGGCCCGCCCCGACGGCGATCCACCGCCGGGGCACGGGGTCACCGCCGAGGTACTCGCCGAGCCCGGCCCCGAGCAGCTTCGTGGTCCAGGGGCCCTGGGCGGCCGCGGCCACGGCCACGGCGCAGATCAGCATCCAGGGCGCGTCGGAGTGGCGCACCGGCCGGGTCACCGACAGGGCGATCACCAGAGGTACGGAGACCCACACCAGGGTGTGCAGGGACGCGCGCGTGTAGTAGTCGACCTTGTCGAGGCCGCTGCGCCGGCGCCATTTCCGTACCCGTCCGAACACCGTGCCGCTCCTTGCGTCAGCGCCGCGGTTCCCAGCGGAACCACCGTCGTACAGCAAACACCGAGACCACGGTCCAGGCCACCGCCGTGGCGACGGCGCCCAGCGTCTCGTACCCGGAGAGATTCCCGGTCCAGCCGCCCCGCACCAGCGTGATCACCGGACTCAGCGGCAGCAGCTCGCAGACCGATGCGAGCTTGTCGGGCATGACCTCGAAGGGAATGAAGAGCCCTGAAGCGAACATCGACGTGAACGCCAGCGGCATGGACATCACCTGCGCCGACTCCACGGACCTGCTGAGACTGGCGGTGACCGCGGCGAGGGCGGCGAACATCACCAGGCCGAGCAGTACGCCGATGACAGCGAGATGGGGCGCGCTCGGCGCCCCCGCGTCGAGCACTGCGACACAGCCGACCGCCAGGACGACGGACTGCGTCAGGCCGATGGTGACCGAGGGCAGCGCGGCCCCCGCGAGGATCTCCGCGTCCCGCAGCTCCCCGGTGCGCAGCCGCTTGAGCACCAGTTCCTCGCGGCGGGCCGCGAAGACGGTGGTCAGCGCCGTGTAGACGGCGAAGAGCACGGAGACGCCGATGGCTCCGGGCACCACGACGGACCCGACCGAGAGGCCGGCGCCCTTCAGGTCCATGCCGTCCGCGGCCTGGTGCAGGCTGAACGGCATCACGAGCGGCACGAACAGCGCGCCGAACAACGTCCCCTTGGTACGCCCGAGCAACGTCAGCTCGGCCCGCGCGAGCGCCCGCATCCGCCGCGCGGGAGTCGTCAGAGCGGTGGTCCCGCTCACCGTCACCGCACTCATGCCACCGTCTCCTTCTCCGCCACGCCCGAACCCGCACCCGCACCTGCGCCTGCACCCGCACCCGCGCCACCCTCGGCGTCCCGCGCGATCCGCAGGAACGCCTCCTCCAGCGATGCCGCCCGCACATCGAGCCCTCGCAGTTCCACCTGGGCGTCCCGCGCCCACACAAGGAGACCCGTGGCGGCCCGCTGCAGCTCATGCGTCCGCAGCCGGACCCGCCCGCCGGTCACCTCGTGTCCGCTCACGCCGAGCTCGCCGAGCGGCGGCAGATCCCCGACGAAGTACCCGGCGGGCAGCTCGAAGGAGACGTGCGACGGCTGCGCGGCCACCACGTCGGCGACGCGCCCCTCGGCCGCGATCCGCCCCTCGTGCAGGATCGCGAGCCGGTCGGCGAGGTTCTCGGCCTCCTCGAGGTAGTGCGTGGTGAGCAGCACGGTCGTGCCGTTGTCACGCAGGGCCCGCACCAACTCCCAGGTCTCGCGGCGCCCTTCGGCGTCGAGCCCGGTCGTGGGTTCGTCGAGGAAGAGCACCTCGGGCTGCCCGATGAGCGCCGTCGCCAGATCGAGCCGCCGCTTCTCACCCCCGGACAGCATCTTCACGCGGACGCCGGACCGCTTGCCGAGCCCCACGATCTCCAGGGCCTCATCGGCCGGCCGCGCCCCACTGGTGCACCCCGCCCACATCCGTACGGTCTCCCCGACCGTCAGCTCGGAGGGAAAGCCGCCCTCCTGGAGCATCACGCCGATCCGGTGCCGCACGGCGCCGCGCTCTGCGTAGGGGTCGTGCCCGAGCACCCGCACCCGCCCCGCGGCGGGTGCGGCGAGCCCTTCGAGGAGTTCGACGGTGGAGGTCTTACCGGCCCCATTGGTCCCGAGCAGCGCGAAGAGCTCACCGCGCCCGACGGAGAACGACACCCCCCGGACCGCCTCGAAACCGCCCCCGTACACGCGCCGAAGATCGGTCACGTCGATCACTTGGTCAGTCTTGGTCATGGAAAGAGCGTCCCCCGGCGTCGGGCGCCGGAGCAGTGCGCGCTGTCACCGGCTCGCATGACAAATGTCAGAAGGCCGGCAGCCCCGAGACACGAATAAGGGGCCCGGCGCGGGGTTCGGGGGCCGGGTGAATGGGGCGGTAGACCCGGGGGGGAGACGCCGCCACCACCCAGTG
>NZ_JBHYIG010000041.1:0-23681 GCF_042740015.1 Streptomyces sp. NPDC059037 | reverse complement strand
TCGCTGGGGGCGGTGACCCGGTCTCCATTAAAATTTCTCCCCGGCCGGCCCCCCGCGCCCCCCTCCCACGCCCCGGGCGGGGTCGCGGGGGCCTTCTTCAATGGAGCGAACGACGAGGTTCGAACTCGCGACCTCAACCTTGGCAAGGTTGCGCTCTACCAACTGAGCTACGTTCGCATTGCCTCCGACCAGCTTTCACTGATCGGTGCGAGCACCAGCCTACCGCACCCAGAAGGGTGCCTGACCGGCGATGCAGAGCGGGTGACAGGAATTGCACACTGCGCCTTCCCCCTGGAAGGGGGATGTTCTACTACTGAACTACACCCGCAAGACTCCGTGTGGTTCGGCCTTTCGGCCTTGCCCCTCGGCGTGCTCCAGACTTTAGCCGACCGGCGGGGGTGCAGGTCAAGTCGGTTGCCGAGGGGCCCTCCTGGCCGGCTGTCGGTCCAGGTCGGCGCGGCCACGGGCCAAGGCTCAGTTGGCCGCCTCGAACGCCTCGTAGACCTTCTTCGGGATGCGGCCGCGCGGCGGCACGTCCATCTGGTTCGAGCGGGCCCAGGCGCGGACGGCCGCCGGGTTCGCGGCCACCGTCGTGTGCCGGAAGGCCTTGCCGGACTTCGACTGCTTGCGGGCCGCGTCGAGGAACGGGGCGAGCGCGGTGCGCAGTTTCTTGGCATTGGTTTGATTGAGGTCGATCTCGTACGACTTGCCGTCAAGACCGAAAGCGATGGTTTCCGCCGCTTCCCCGCCGTCGATGTCGTCAGAGAGAGTGACCACGACACGCTGCGCCACGAATATCGGTCCCTTCGTGCGGCCTCGCCGCGTTGACGTGCGGTGATGCCGACTGTCCGGCTGTTAGGGGCACTGTTATGTGCAAAGCATCGGCTAATGCCATTTCCTTTGTACAGTGCCCGGCATTGCATTGTGAAGCCCGACTAAATCCCCCCGCGTGTCCGGGAGCAATGCTGATGCGTGATCTTTTCCTGGATTTTTCGCGAAGGTGCCCCGTTCGATACATGGATGGGTGTGGGAACGTGACCGTCCTCACGTAGGTTTCTACGAATCTACGCGAGTAGAATTTTTGTGCAGGTAGTCTGAAGGGACCGCTCAGCCAGCACCACACACCGGGAGTGCCAGTGGCACGCGTCGTAGTCGACGTCATGCTCAAGCCGGAGATCCTCGACCCCCAGGGCCAGGCGGTGCAGCGTGCACTGCCGCGCCTCGGATTCAAGGGGATCGCCGACGTACGTCAGGGAAAGCGCTTCGAACTCGAGGTGGACGGGCCCGTCGATGACGCGGCCCTCGCCCGTATCCACGAGATGGCGGAAACCTTCCTCGCCAACACCGTGATCGAAGACTTCTTCGTAAAGGTGGAGGAAGAGAAGTGACTGCTCGAATCGGAGTCGTCACTTTCCCCGGAACCCTCGACGACCGCGACACCCAGCGCGCCGTCCGGGTCGCCGGCGCCGAAGCCGTGCCGCTCTGGCACCGGGACAAGGACCTCAAGCAGGTCGACGCCGTGGTGCTCCCCGGCGGATTCTCGTACGGCGACTATCTGCGGGCCGGGGCCATTTCACGGTTTTCGCCCGTCATGGAGTCGGTCATCGAGCAGGCAAAGGCCGGGATGCCGGTCCTCGGCATCTGCAACGGCTTCCAGGTGCTCACCGAGTCCCACCTGCTCCCCGGCGCGATGCTGAAGAACAACCACCTGCACTTCATCTGCCGCGACCAGAAGCTGCGCGTGGAGACGGCCGACACCGCCTGGACCGCCGACTATGACGCCGGCCAGGAGATCTCCGTACCGCTGAAGAACATCGACGGACGGTACGTCGCCGATGAGCGGACCCTGGACATGCTCGAGGCCGAGGGGCGGGTCGTCTTCCGCTACCTCGACGTGAACCCCAACGGTTCGCTGCGGGACATCGCCGGTGTCTCCAACGCCGCGGGCAACGTCGTCGGCCTCATGCCGCACCCCGAGCACGCGGTCGAGCCGCTGATCGGGACCGGCCGCACCGACGGCCTGGGATTCTTCACCTCGATCCTGAAGAAGCTGGTCAACGTCTGATGACTCTGGACACCGTCAAGCACGCCGCCGAGACCCCCGAGGTCAAGCTGCCCTGGGCCGAACTGGGCCTGAAGGAAGACGAGTACGCGCGCGTACGCGAGATCCTGGGCCGCCGTCCCACCGGCGCCGAGCTCGCCATGTACTCCGTCATGTGGTCCGAGCACTGCTCGTACAAGAGCAGCAAGGTGCACCTGCGCCAGTTCGGCGAGAAGGCCCCCGAGGCTGATACACCGGGTGGGGGCGCCATGCTCGTCGGCATCGGCGAGAACGCCGGTGTCGTCGACGTCGGCAACGGCTATGCGGTCACCTTCAAGGTCGAGTCGCACAACCACCCCTCGTACGTCGAGCCCTACCAGGGCGCGGCCACCGGTGTCGGCGGCATCGTCCGCGACATCATCGCGATGGGCGCCCGCCCGGTCGCGGTCGTCGACCCGCTGCGGATGGGCGATGCCCACCACCCCGACACCAAGCGTGTCCTGCCGGGTGTCGTCGCGGGCATCGGCGGCTACGGCAACTGCCTGGGCCTGCCGAACATCGGCGGCGAGCTCGTCTTCGACGCCTGCTATCAGGGCAATCCGCTGGTCAACGCCGGTGCGATCGGCGTGATGCGGCACGAGGACATCCACCTCGCGAAGGCTTCGGGCCCCGGCAACAAGGTCATCCTCTACGGGGCCCGCACCGGCGGCGACGGCATCGGCGGCGCCTCGATCCTGGCCTCCGAGACCTTCGACGACACCAAGCCGTCGAAGCGTCCCGCCGTCCAGGTCGGTGACCCCTTCCAGGAGAAGCTCCTCATCGAGTGCACCCTGGAGGCCTTCGCCGAGAAGCTGGTCGTGGGTATTCAGGACCTGGGTGCCGCCGGACTCTCCTGCGCGACCTCGGAGTTGGCGTCCAACGGCTCCGGCGGCATGCGCGTCGAGCTCGACGACGTACCCCTTCGCGACTCCACGCTCACTCCCGAGGAGATCCTCATGAGTGAGTCGCAGGAGCGGATGTGTGCGGTCGTCGAGCCGGAGAAGGTCGAGCGCTTCCTCGCCATCTGCGAGAAGTGGGACGTCATCGCGACGGTCGTGGGTGAAGTGACCGACGGCGACCGGCTTGAGATCTTCTGGCACGGCGAGAAGATCGTCGACCTCGACCCGCGCACCGTCGCCCACGACGGTCCGGTCTACGAGCGTCCCTACGCCCGCCCGTCCTGGCAGGACGCCCTCCAGGCGGACGACGCCAACAAGCTGCCCCGACCGGCGAGTTCGGCCGAACTGCGCGAGCAGATGCTCGCCGTCGTCGCCTCGCCGAACCAGGCGTCCAAGGCGTGGGTGACGGATCAGTACGACCGTTTCGTGCAGGGCAACACGGTGCTCGCGCAGCCCGAGGACTCCGGCATGGTCCGCATCGACGAGGAGACCGGCCTCGGTGTCGCCCTCGCCAATGACGGCAACGGCCGCTACTCGAAGCTCGACCCGTACGCGGGCGCGCAGCTCGCCCTGTCGGAGGCGTACCGCAACGTCGCCGCGACGGGTGCCCGGCCGCTCGCCGTCTCGGACTGCCTGAACTTCGGTTCGCCCGAGGACCCGGACGTCATGTGGCAGTTCGCCGAGACCACCCGTGGCCTCGCCGACGCCTGCCAGATCCTGGGCACCCCGGTGACCGGCGGCAATGTCTCGCTCTACAACCAGACGGGCGAGGCGGCGATCCACCCGACGCCGGTCGTCTCCGTCCTCGGTGTGATCGACGACGTCGCACGGCGCACGCCGATCGCCTTCGCCGAGGAGGGGCAGCTGCTCTATCTGCTCGGTGACACCTCCGAGGAGTTCGGCGGCTCGGCCTGGTCGCAGGTCGTCCACGACCACCTCGGCGGCCTGCCCCCGAAGGTGGACCTGGAGCGCGAGCGGCTGCTCGCCGAGATCCTGATCTCGGCCTCGCGCGACGGCATGATCGACGCCGCGCACGACCTGTCCGACGGTGGTCTCGCACAGGCCGTCGCCGAGTCCTGCCTGCGGGGCGGGAAGGGCGCGCGCCTGATCGTCCCGGACGGTCTCGACGCGTTCACCCTCCTGTTCAGCGAATCGGCCGGGCGCGCGGTCGTCTCCGTGCCGCGGAGCGAGGAGCTGCGCTTCACCGACATGTGCGGGGCGCGGGGCCTTCCCGTGACGCGCATCGGTGTCGTGGACGGTGACGCGGTCGACGTGCAGGGCGAGTTCACGCTGCCGCTGGGCGAGATCCGCGAGGCGCACGAGGGCACCCTGCCGGGGCTCTTCGCCTGACGTTTCCGCTCGAAGCCCCCGTTCGGACCTGGCCCGAACGGGGGCTTCGGCGTTTCCGGGTGCGGTGGCCGGCCTTGGGCTTGCCGTGCCGACGGGGCATCGGTACGAGTGGCAGTACGGCCTGCTCACCGAGACGGTGGGTGATCGAGGGCGACTGGGCCGAGGCCGCCGAGTCGTGTCGCTCGCCGTCCGCGCCGGGGACAAGGTGACGGCCGGGCAGGTCATCGCCCGCCGCGGGAACTCCGGCAACTCGACCGAACCGCATGTGTACTTCCAGCTGATGGACGGCCCGGACCTGGCCACCGCGCGGGGCGTCGGAGTGCCCGCCAACCGCGAGACGTTCACGGTGGGGGAGGAAGCCGTCCCGGTACCGTGACCTGCATGACTGAGGAGCTCGGGCTGCGCGAGCGCAAGAAGAGGCAGACCGCGTCGCGGATCTGGCGGGCGGCGGTGGACCTCTGCTCCGAGCGCGGTTTCGACCATGTCTCCGTGGCGGAGATCGCCGAGGCGGCCGAGGTGTCGAAGATGACCGTCTTCAACTACTTCGGCACCAAGGAAGGCGTGATCGTCAGCCCCATGGAGGAGCACGTCGGCGACGCCGCCGACGCGGTGCGCGCCCGCAGGCCCGGCGCCTCCGCGGTCACGGCGATGCGCGAAGCCTTCCTCGAACAGGTCGCCGCGCGCGACCCCGCGGTCGGCCTCAGCGGTGACCCGCGCGCCATGAAGGTGCGCCAACTGGTCGGCGATACACCGACCCTGGCGCATCGCATGGTCGTCTTCCACATGCGCGCCATGCAGCTCCTCACGGAGGCCCTCGTCGAGGAGACCGGCGACCGTGTCCTCGCGGGAGTCGCCGCCGCGCAGCTGCTCGGCGCCCGCAACGCGCTCATCATGGAGAACCACCGCCGCACCCTCGAAGGCGATCCGCTCGACGCGATCGCCGAGGACTGCGCCGCCTATGCCGAGCGCGCCTTCGAGCAGGTCGAAAAAGGTCTCCAGGGCTACCCGGGACCGCATTAGGCTCGGCCCCATGCCACCGGCCAAGAAGCGCACGCGTACGTACGACGCCGCCAAGATCCGCACCGCAGTGCGTACCCAGTTCGGGAACGTACGGGAAGCGGTCGCCGCCCTGGAGCCGGAGCAGCTGGCCCTGCCGACCCGGCTCGGCGACTGGACCGTCCGCGAGCTCGCCGCGCACATCACCATGGCGCTCGGCGCGGTCAGCAGGTTCCTCGCCATGCCGGAGCCCTCGGCGCGCGAAGTGGCCCTGTTGGACTGGCCGTTCGCGACCGCCTCGGCCGCCGCCCAGGTCGACGAGGCGTCGCGGGCCTTCGCCGCGCAGGACCTCGGCGAGCTGTACGCGCGGACCCTGACCGCCTATGACGAGGCACTGGACGGGGTCGCCGCCGGCCGTCTGACGCCGACCCGGTTTGGCGCGATGACCCTCGACGACTTCCTGGTCACCCGCACCGTCGAACTGATCGTCCACACCGACGACCTGAACGACGCCGTGCCGGGCCTCGATGTCGCGTACGACCGTCAGGCCCTCGCCGCCTGCACCCGGCTGCTCGCCGACGCCCTCGCGGTGAAGGCCCCCGGCGGCGCCGTCGAGGTCAGGGTGCCGCCGTTCGCCGTGGTCCAGTGCGTGCAGGGCCCCCGGCACACCCGCGGCACCCCGCCGAACGTCGTCGAGACCGACCCGCTGACCTGGATCCGCCTGGCGACCGGGCGTACGGACTGGAAGTCGGCGCTCGACGGGGCGAGGGTCAGCGCGAGCGGGGAGCGCGCGGACCTGGCGGGGCTGCTGCCGGTCATGAGCTGAGCGCTCCGCTGGAAGACCGGTGACGAATCTGCGGGCCGTCCGTGGCTGGTCGCGCAGCTCCCCGCGCCCCTTACGGGGCGACGGGAACCAGAACCCCCACTTGTCCCGTCACAGCGGCATGCAGAAGACGCGACTGACCACCACCGCCATCGCTCTCGCCGCCGCGGGCCTGCTCACCGCGTGCGGCACCGAGACCGGATCGGGCAACGGCAAGAGCGACGGTTCCGTCGCGTCCGAGCTGCCCATCACCGGAGTGCACTGGAACGTCGACAGCCTCACGGTGGACGGCAAGAAACAGCAGGCCCCGGGCGGCACCTACGTCACGATCGACGACAAGGGGAAGGCCAAGGGCAACTACGGCTGCAACGGCTTCTCCGCGGACGTCTCCGTCGACGGCGACAAGGTCGACTTCGGCAATGCCACGTCGACCGACATGGGCTGCGACAAGCTGGACTTCGAGGAGACGCTCACGCGCACCCTCGGCAACGGCGAGCTGAAGGCCAAGGCCGACGGGGACAAGCTGACGCTCACCACCGAGAAGGGGGACCGCGTGGCCTTCACGTCGGAGCCCGACGCCCCGCTGACGGGCACCAAGTGGACGCTGAACGCCATCGGCGACGGCGAGGTGACGACCTCCCTGCCGAAGGAGGTGGACGGCAAGGCCCATCTGACCTTCGGCAAGGACGGCACCGTCCGCGGCAACCTCGGCTGCAACAACGTGTCGGCCAAGGCCGATGTGCGGGGCGACGAGATCACCCTGGGCACGCCCCGGAGCACCCGGATGATGTGCGAGGGCCCTGCCCGGGAGACCGAGCAGAAGCTCCTCAAGCTCTTTGACGGCAAGGTGAATTTCAAGCTGACGCATCGGGGTCTGACTCTCACCGCCGCCGACGGCACGGTCGTCAGCGCGAATGCTGACCTGAAGACGCACTAGTTCTTCGGCCGCGGCGCCGTGGGGGCTTGTCGCGCAGTTCCCCGCGCCCCTATGGGGCGCTCAGCCGCGGCGGCGTGATTTCAGCAGGAACGCGCCGCCCGATGCCAGGAGCAGCGCGCCGCCGACGGAGTAGGCGAGCGTGGTGTCGGAGTTGCCGCCGGTCTCGGCGAGGTCGGTGGAACCCCCCTCGGGGCGGGCGTCGTTGGGGGCGTCCGCTGCGGCCTCGCTCTTGGCGGGAGCCGCCACCCCGTCCAGGCTCACCTCGACCGTCGCGGACTCCGCACCCGCCTTCACCACCTCTACCTTCACCTTCCGCGCCTTGTCCGTCAGCGTCGTGCCCGCCTTCAGCGCGTCCGCGTCGGCCGGCGCCTCGCCGCCGGTGGACTCATCGGCGTCCGAAGTCGGGTCCAGGAGAGCGGACTTGGCGTAGTCGCCGCCCGGCGCCCGGTAGGCGTGCACGCCCTGGATCTCGCCGTCGACCGTGCCGGACTCGTGCCGCAGCTCCACGACCAGGCGGTCGTCGCCCAGCGGGATGTCGAGCGCCCGGACCCCGCTTCCGCTTCCGTACAACGGACGCAGCGCGTACGTACCCGACTTGCCGACCTTGGCGACCTCGCTACCCGAAAGCCACTTGTTGTGCAGCAGCTCGGGCGAGGTGAGCCCGGCCTCCCAACC
The DNA here is from genome assembly GCF_042740015.1 of Streptomyces sp. NPDC059037. Taxonomy (NCBI): domain Bacteria; kingdom Bacillati; phylum Actinomycetota; class Actinomycetes; order Kitasatosporales; family Streptomycetaceae; genus Streptomyces; species Streptomyces sp. NPDC059037. Next base: position 15,921 of record NZ_JBHYIG010000041.1, on the reverse strand, counting down.
GCCGCCGCCCATCGGGGACTTGTGACTGGTGCCGTCCTCCTTGCAGCCCGCCCCGAGGTCCCCTTCGGGGCAGCGGAGCCGCATGTGGTGGCTGTAGCCGAAGTTGTGGCCGAACTCGTGGACCAGGGCCGTCATCGACATCTTGCCGTCGGCGCCGATCGGCATCCAGGTGGTGCCGCCGCCGACGGTGCCGAGCGCGAGCCAGTCGCAGCCGGCCTTCTCCGAGGGGAAGACGAGCGACAGATGGTCGTAGCTGTCCTCGGCGACGCCCTGCGCGGCGAGGGCCTTCCGCGTCAGTTCGTTGATCTTGCCGGTGTCGCAGCCGGTGGCCGCGAGATCGATGTCGACGGGTCCGGTGACGCCGTCGCCCTCGGCGGCCTTGAAGGTGGTCGCGCCGCCGGTGACCTCGTTGTAGTACGAGGTGAGGGAGCCGGAAGCCCCGAAGTAGTTGTCCTTCAGGGCGGTTTCGAGCCGGCCCGCGTCCGGGATCCGGCTGTCCGTGAAGTTCACCATGGCGACCTGTACGCGCCGCTCCGGCTCGTCGGCGGCGGTGGCAGCGGTGGCCGGCGCGGCGACGGCTGTCAGGGCGGCCACTGAAGCCACTACGGCCACTGAAGCCACTGCGGCGGGTATGAGGCAGCGGCGCGGGGACGGTGTCATGGGGGGACCTTCCAAGCGGGGGGGCGCGGGTCTGGTGATCAACTCGGGGGCGCGCGAGGCACGCTAGCGATCACACCGGCCCGCGCGAACCCCCGGGAAGGGTTCTTAGGCCGCGCTTAAGGCTCAGTTCAGGCAGCGGGGTACGGCAGCAGCCCCGCATTCGTCCGCTCCCACGCCGCCTTCAGCTCGGCGAGCAGCTTCGGCTCGCCCGCCGCCCGGTCGGCCTGCTCCCGCTGGTCCGCGGCAAGGTTGAACAGCTGGTCCTTGCCGCCCTTGCCCCGGTAGTACTTCCACTCCCCGCACCGCAGCGCCCGCTCTCCACGCACCCGCCAGAACAGCTCACGCTCGGCGAGCTCCTCGCCCTTCAGGAGATAGGGCGCGAGGCTGGTCCCGTCCAGCTCGTACGCGGGGTTCGGCCGCGCCCCGCCGATCTCCAGGAGCGTCGCCGTCCAGTCGGGCGTGAACACCGGCTCATGGCTGACCTGCCCGCCGCCGAGCCGCGCGGGCCACCGCACGATGGTCGGCACGCGGATGCCGCCCTCCTGGAGCGAGCCTTTGCCGCCCGAGAGAGGCCAGTGGTACGCGAAGCGGTCACCGCCGTTGTCGGAGGCGAAGACGACCAGGGTGTCCCGCTCCTGCCCGGACTCCTTCAGCGCGCCCAGCACCTCACCGACTGACCGGTCCAGGTCTTCCACCATCTCCGCGTACTTCTCGACGGACCCGCCGTCCAGATGCAAGAGCGCGTCCTTGCGGCCCGCCCTGATCTTGCGGGCGATCTCGGCGCCCTCCTCCTCGTCCCCGTCCGCGATCCACGGGGAGTGCGGGGTGGTGAAGTTCAGATTGAGCAGCCAGGGCCTGCCGCCGTGGTCACGCCGGATGTACTCACCGGCACGCTCGGTCAGGATCCGCGTGTAGTAGCGCAGGTCCTTGTACTCGGCGTCGCCCTCGAAGAGGTCGTAGTCAGCGAAGAGGCCCAGCTTGGAGTAGTACTCGAGCCCCCCGCCGAAGTTCCCGAAGAACTCGTCCCAGCCGGACTTCGTGGGCGCGTAGTCGGGCAGGTGCCCGCAGTGCCACTTGCCGATCAGGGCGGTCGCGTACCCGGCGTTCCGCAGCAGCGAGGCCAGCGTGGGATGTGTCGGTTCGAGACCGACGGACTTGTCCGTTATCGGCTCCGCGAGCCCGCCCTTCGTACGACCGGGTAAGCGCCCCGTGTAGAGGCTGAACCGGGTCGGCGAGCAGGTCGGGGACCCGGAGTAGGCATCGGTGAACCGCACGCCCTGGCGCGCGAGGCGGTCCAGGTGGGGGGTCTTGATGTGCGGCGCGCCGTAGGAGGAGAGGTCGGCCCACCCGAGGTCGTCACCGAGGATGAAGAGAATGTTCGGCCGCTTGCCGCTCGGGCGCGGGGCCGCACGGAAGCGGCGTTCGGCAGGCTCGGCGGCGTCGGCGCCGGCAGCGGAAAGCCCGACCGCGGCAGCGGCGGCGCCCGCCCCCACGGCTCCGCCGAAGGCGCGGCGGGACAGTTTCGATTCGTCTGAGTACGAGGACACAGTGCGCTCCTGAACGGGGCACGGCGCCCGAGGCGTCCGTACCCGCGGATGTGAGCCCCGCAGAAGGGGGGAGGCGTGAAGGGCGGTGCGTTCGTGCGGCGCAGCGACAGAAGCCAGGAGCCTGGCCGAGCGCGCGGACACCTGTCAACGGCGGCGCCCCGTTCCGGACGCGGTCGCGACTTCCGGACGCGGTCGCGAGATCACCCAGCGTGCCGTTGATCAAGCCGCAAACACGGTCCGTGAGCGGCCTGTATCCCCAATTCGGACCAGTGGTCGATCTCGCCTACACTCGGTGTCGTGCCACGTGGTGACGGTCGACTCAATCACGATCTGCTCCCCGGCGAGAAAGGCCCCCAGGACGCTTGTGGCGTCTTCGGTGTCTGGGCTCCGGGCGAAGAGGTCGCAAAGCTCACGTACTTCGGGCTCTACGCCCTCCAGCATCGGGGCCAGGAATCCGCGGGAATCGCGGTCAGCAACGGCTCCCAGATCCTCGTCTTCAAGGACATGGGGCTCGTTTCCCAGGTCTTCGACGAAACCTCTCTCAGCTCGCTCCAGGGTCATATCGCGGTCGGTCACGCCCGCTACTCGACCACCGGGGCCTCCGTCTGGGAGAACGCCCAGCCGACGTTCCGTGCCACCGCGCACGGCTCCATCGCGCTCGGGCACAACGGCAACCTCGTGAACACGGCCCAGCTCGCCGAGCTGGTCGCCGAGCTGCCCAAGGAGAACGGCCGCGCGACCCAGGTCGCGGCGACCAACGACACCGACCTGGTGACGGCACTCCTCGCGGGCCAGGTGGACGACGACGGCAAGCCGCTGACCATCGAAGACGCCGCCATGAAGGTCCTCCCGGACGTACGGGGCGCCTTCTCCCTCGTCTTCATGGACGAGCACACGCTGTACGCGGCCCGCGACCCGCAGGGCATCCGCCCGCTGGTCCTCGGCCGCCTGGAGCGCGGCTGGGTCGTCGCATCGGAGTCCGCGGCGCTCGACATCTGCGGCGCCAGCTTCGTCCGCGAGGTCGAGCCCGGCGAGTTCATCGCGATCGACGAGAACGGACTGCGAACGTCCCGATTCGCGGAAGCGAAGCCCAAGGGCTGTGTCTTCGAGTACGTCTATCTGGCGCGCCCCGACACGGACATCGCCGGCCGGAACGTCTACCTCTCGCGCGTCGAGATGGGTCGGAAACTCGCCAAGGAAGCTCCCGTCGAGGCCGACCTCGTCATAGCGACCCCGGAGTCCGGAACGCCCGCCGCGATCGGTTACGCGGAAGCCTCCGGCATCCCCTTCGGCGCCGGTCTGGTCAAGAACGCCTATGTCGGCCGGACCTTCATCCAGCCCTCGCAGACGATCCGCCAGCTCGGCATCCGTCTCAAGCTGAACCCCCTCAAGGAAGTCATCAAGGGCAAGCGTCTGGTCGTCGTCGACGACTCGATCGTCCGCGGCAACACCCAGCGCGCCCTGGTCAAGATGCTCCGCGAGGCCGGAGCGGCCGAGATCCACATCCGGATCTCCTCTCCCCCCGTGAAGTGGCCCTGTTTCTTCGGCATCGACTTCGCGACCCGCGCCGAGCTCATCGCCAACGGCATGACGATCGACGAGATCGCCACCTCTATGGGCGCCGACTCGCTCTCGTACATCTCCATCGACGGCATGATCGAGGCCACGACCATCGACAAGCCGAACCTCTGCCGCGCCTGCTTCGACGGCGAGTACCCGATGGACCTGCCCGACCCCGAGCTGCTCGGCAAGCAGCTTCTGGAGACGGAGCTGGCCGCCGGTCCGGCGTCCACGGCAGCGGCCGACGCGATCCGTCGCCCGTAAGCCACCCGTAGTAACGACACGAAAGCTCTCAATCACCATGCCTGAGACCACTGGTGCCAGCTACGCGGCCGCCGGCGTAGACATCGAGGCGGGCGACCGCGCCGTCGAGCTCATGAAGGAATGGGTCAAGAAGACCCAGCGCCCCGAGGTCGCGGGCCTCGGCGGCCTCGGCGGCTTCGCCGGGCTCTTCGACGCCTCCGCCCTCAAGCGCTTCGAGCGCCCGCTGCTCGCCTCCGCGACCGACGGTGTCGGCACGAAGGTGGACATCGCCCGCCAGCTCGGCGTGTACGACACCATCGGCCACGACCTCGTCGCGATGGTCATGGACGACATCGTCGTGTGCGGCGCCGAGCCGCTCTTCATGACCGACTACATCTGCGTCGGCAAGGTCCACCCGGAGCGCGTCGCGGCCATCGTGAAGGGCATCGCCGAGGGCTGTGTCCTCGCCGGCTGCTCGCTCGTGGGCGGCGAGACGGCGGAGCACCCGGGCCTGCTCGGCCCGGACGACTTCGACGTCGCGGGCGCCGGCACGGGCGCCGTGGAGGCCGACCGGCTGCTCGGCCCTGATCGCATCCGTAAGGGTGACGCGGTCATCGCCATGGCGGCATCGGGTCTTCACTCGAACGGGTACTCGCTCGTCCGTCACGTGGTCTTCGACCGCGCGGGCTGGACCCTGGACCGTCAGGTCGAGGAGTTCGGCCGGACGCTCGGCGAGGAGCTCCTGGAGCCCACCAAGATCTACTCCCTGGACTGCCTGGCGCTCACCCGCACCACGGACGTCCACACGTTCAGCCACATCACCGGCGGCGGCCTCGCGGCGAACCTCGCCCGGGTCATCCCGGACGGCCTGCACGCGATCGTCGACCGCGAGACGTGGACGCCCGGCGCGGTCTTCGACGTGGTCGGCAAGGCGGGCCAGGTCGAGCGCCTCGAGCTGGAGAAGACGCTGAACATGGGCGTCGGCATGATGGCGATCGTCCCCGAGGAATCGGCTGACGCGGCCCTGACGACCCTCGCGGACCGTGGCGTGGACGCCTGGATCGCCGGTGAGATCACCGAGCGCGGCGAGCACACCACGGGCGCGGCCCTGATCGGTGACTACGCGAAGTAGTGGCCCGGTGGGGGCGGTCTGCGGACCGCCCTCAGGGCAGCACAAAACCCGGTCCGGCGTGGTGACCACCCCGGACCGGGTGAAGTGCAGTTGCTATGAGAACTGCGAATGCTGCAAGTGCTGCGATTGCAACGAGGTCAAGCGCCGCGGCGCTGCGACGAAGGACCGGACTCGTCGGCAGAGTCGTCGTCCTCGTCGTCGTTATACAGATCCGCGTACTGGGCGTACGGGTCGTCTTCCTCGTCGTCGTCCTCGAACGGCTCGCCATTCGGCGGCTGTTGCGAAGTCGAAGCGCCCAGCTCATTGGCCAGACGCGACAGGTCAGTCCCGCCGCTGCTGTACTTCAGCTGGCGGGCGACCTTCGTCTGCTTGGCCTTTGCCCGGCCGCGCCCCATGGCTCGACCCCCTCGGATATGGGGCTTGGTGACCCCAGAGTCTTGACACGCGTTCATGATCAGGAACGGGCTCTCCGTAGAGAGGCCGGTCCGTAGGGCTTCCACGGTACCTGCTCCTGCGGCCATACGGTACGTCGCCCGCAGGACGCGCCTCGGCGCAGAACCCGCGAGGAGCCCCGTCCTCGCTGGTCAACTGCGATTTTAACCTCTTCTTGTCGGGCGACCCGCCGACGGGGGTGAGTCTTGTCTCGCCGGTACGTCGACGGGGCCCTGTCAAAGCCTCTGCGGGGTCAGCGGCGGCGGGCCTCCGCCATCCGCTGCTCGGCGATCCTGTCGGCCGCCGCGGCCGGCGGAATGCCGTCTTCCTTCGCACGAGCGAATATGGCAAGAGTGGTGTCGAAGATCTTCGACGCCTTCGCCTTGCACCGGTCGAAGTCGAAGCCGTGCAGCTCGTCCGCGACCTGGATCACGCCGCCGGCGTTCACCACGTAGTCCGGCGCGTAGAGGATCCCGCGGTCGGCGAGGTCCTTCTCCACACCCGGGTGCTCGAGCTGGTTGTTGGCGGCGCCGCAGACCACCTTCGCGGTGAGCACCGGCACGGAGTCGTCGTTCAGGGCGCCACCGAGCGCGCACGGGGCGTACACGTCGAGGCCCTCGAAGCGGATCAGCGCCTCGGTGTCGGCGACGGCCGTCACGGACGGGTGCTTGTCGGTGATCCGGCGTACGGACTCCTCGCGCACATCGGTGATCACGACCTCTGCGCCGTCCGCCAGGAGGTGCTCCACGAGGTGGTGACCGACCTTGCCGACGCCGGCGACGCCGACCTTGCGGCCGCGCAGCGACGGGTCGCCCCACAGGTGCTGCGCCGATGCGCGCATGCCCTGGAAGACACCGAAGGCGGTGAGCACGGAGGAGTCGCCCGCGCCGCCGTTCTCGGGGGAGCGGCCGGTCGTCCAGCGGCACTCCCGCGCGACGACATCCATGTCCGCGACGTACGTACCGACGTCGCACGCCGTCACGTAGCGGCCGCCGAGCGAGGCCACGAAGCGTCCGTAGGCGAGAAGCAGCTCCTCGCTCTTGATGACGTCCGGGTCGCCGATGATCACGGCCTTGCCGCCGCCGTGGTCGAGCCCGGCCATGGCGTTCTTGTACGACATCCCGCGCGCGAGGTTCAGCGCGTCCGCGACGGCGGCTTCCTCGCTCGCGTACGGATAGAAGCGGGTGCCGCCGAGGGCGGGGCCCAGAGCGGTGGAGTGGATGGCGATGACGGCCTTGAGGCCGCTGGCGCGGTCCTGGCACAGCACGACTTGCTCGTGGCCCCCCTGCTCCGAGTGGAACAGGGTGTGCAGGACGCCGTTGTCTGCTTCGGTCACTGTGGTGACTCCCGGTCGAGTGGCGGCGGTTGGGCGGGCTCCCGTGCGGGTGGCGGGGGCCCGATGGGCATGAGACTAGAGCCTGTCCACCGCCCCGGACCGCGCAGTGCCGAGGATCACCCTCTCCCGGCGCAGTATGGAGTACGGCGGAGTTCGGCCATGGCACGATTTGCAGTGTTTTCCAGCCGGTGTGCGGGGGAGGGAGCAGCCGTGCCCAAGGTGTCCTCGTTGATCGTCCCGTACGCGTCCTACTTGCGCGTCTATGAGCCGCTGGCCGCCTTCCCGGAGCCGGAGCGCGGCCGCTGGGAGCGCTACGCGCGTCGCAAGGACCGCCCTTCGTACCAGGACGAACTCCGTGGCTCCCTGGCCGACTTGCTGCCCACACCGCCGATCCCGGTCCCGGTGCACGAGAGCGGCGACGCGTTCGTGGTGGAGGCCGACGGGGTGGTGTGCGTCTGCCCGTGGCGCACCCGGCTGCGCGGCTGGCAGGCCCTCGGGGAGCTTCCGGGGCAGCTGCCCGTGCCGGTCCTCGACGCGGTCCTGCCGCCGGTGGTGCGCCGCCAGACGGCCGCCGACTACGAACAGTGGCTGGCCCGCAATCCGGACGCCCGCCCCTGGATCCGTACGTCGAGGTGGCAGGTCCCGCTGAACTGGTTCGTGCTCGTCGCGGACGAGGAGCGGCAGTACGAGAAGGGGACGGCGGAGTCCCCGCCCGTCCTTCGCTACCGGACGCCGATGGTGCAGGCGCGGCGGCGGGTGGCCCGTGGCCTTCGGACGCTGCGGGACACGATCGAGGAGGGGCCGCTCGTCGACGGGCTCACAGATGTGGGGCGGTGGCTGGAGGAGTTCCACCCGCGCTCGCTGGTGGAGCTCGACTACGGCGGGCTCGTGCACGCCCTGTCGGAGGAGCTGCTCGACGACGACCACTCCGCGGCGGATGTGGCGGAGGGGATCGAGGCGCTGCGCAACGGCGACGGCGAGGGTGCCGGCGAGGCGTATGCGAGGCTCATGGAGCGGTGGCGCGCGGTCCGGGACCGTCAGTTCTCGAACTGACGCCGGAGGCGCCTCTCGAACTGAGGTCTGAACCCTGAGGCCTTATGGTCTTCCCTACGTGCCGCCTACACGGGACGTAGGTCCCGATCCGGGCTTATGTCTCAAGCGTGACGGACCGCACTTAGCGGGGCCTTGCGCCCATCGCCCCCCCTCGTGCCAAAATAGGACAAGGAGTCCGGGGAGGGCTCCTTCCGCCCATGTATGGGCGGAATACTCAGCATTGCACGCTATGGGGGGTCTGTTGACTCCTGATCGCTCTGTGACTGATCGTCACTGTGGCGTGACTGTCCGCTATGGCATGGTCCATCGGCTTCCGTCGCTGATAGACACCTGGGAGGGCAATTCCATCGGTTTGGCCGACGTGGCTGGACGGATGGTGTAGTTGTAGTGCCGAGGACAAGCCGTTCGTCCTATAACCGACTCGACTCGCGTCCGCCATTTCGGGCAACGCGGGTCAAGGTGCAGAATTTAGAGGAATGAACCGAGAAGGTTCGGTTCTCCGAGGAGGCCGCTCATGACCGCTCGCACCCCTGATGCCGAGCCGCTGCTGACCCCGGCTGAGGTCGCCACGATGTTCCGCGTCGACCCCAAGACGGTGACGCGCTGGGCCAAGGCTGGCAAGCTCACGTCGATTCGCACGCTCGGCGGGCATCGCCGTTACCGCGAGGCTGAGGTCCGCGCACTGCTCGCGGGTATCCCGCAGCAGCGCAGCGAGGCCTGATTTACCGCATAACCGCAGTATCCAGGACGAAGAGCACGACCGCTGTCGGGTCCCCCAATCCGGCCGCACCGTCCGACCTTTAGCTACACGCGACGCGGGTCCCGCCCCAACGGGTCCCACGCCTGAGCCTCATGGGTGAGTCGTTTCGATCGCGCTGGACTCCGCCGGGTCCAGCGCGATCTTTTTTGTGCGCCCTGGAGGTGCTGGTGAGCGGCCCTGTGAGCGGGCTTGTTGGTCTCTGAGGAGTGCCGTTGCGCTACCGGCGAGTCGGCTGGGCGGAGGCCGTCCGGGGGTCGCTCAGGGTGGTGCAATTGCACATATTAAATTGACCTGTTGTAGGACGGGTGTAAGTTCCGGGGTTCTGAAAACTTCCTCGGTGACACCCGTCACACGCCGTGACTCTTGTTGCCCATGACGCCTCTGGGCTAGAGGAGCTGCCGGATTCGCGTTCCGCGCCCACGAGTTCAGCCTCCCACCGCGGAGGCGGGTCGCGGGGCGGCTTTGGTCATGCGTTGGGGGGACTTTCGTCCTCGCCGCTCTCACAGCCGCCCTGAGGGGCGGGAGCGGCCTCCAGGGCGAGCCGCTGCAGCCGGTGGCAGATCGGGCAGTGCCGGGTCAGATGGCGGTACCCGGTCGCGGCCGCCAGGTGGGCGCGCAACAGGGCGCGCGTCTCGTGCTGTGCGGACATAGCCATGCGCCACCTCCGTACCTCTACGGGGAGCGTCCCGCTCGCTCCCTGTTGTTCTGGGTACCGGCGGAATGTGACGCAGTCAAGGTGCGGGCACGACAACGGGCCGCATCCTCAAGGGGATACGGCCCGTTGTCGTACATCAGAAGGGACCGCATCCGTTGCGGGATGCGGCCCCTTCTCTACTGCGGTCCTGACGGGATTTGAACCCGCGGCCTCCACCTTGACAGGGTGGCGAGCACTCCAAACTGCTCCACAGGACCTTGCGTTTGCGGCGCTTGTTTCTGCGTTGCGCTGCGAGAAGAGACTGTACAGCAGCCCTGGCCCACCGGTCGAACTCACGCTGCGCGATGGGCCCGTCACGTCTGGAGGGGCTACGGCGCGGCCGCGTCGATCGCCTTCACGATCCGCTTGTCCGAGACCGGGTACGCCGTGCCGAGCGCGTGCGCGAAGTAGCTGACGCGGAGCTCCTCGATCATCCAGCGGATGTCCAGGACCTCCTGGGGCACGGGGCGGCCCTGCGGCAGCTGCTCCAGGAGCCAGGCGTACTCGTCCTGCATGTCGTGGACCTTCTCCATGCGCGAGGTGTCCCGCTGGACGCTCGTCGGCATCTGCTGGAGGCGCCGGTCGGCGGCCACCATGTACCGCATCAGGTCCGGCAGCCGGCGCAGCCCCGTCGCCGTCACGAAGCCCGGCCGGATCAGCGCGTCCAACTGGGCGCGTACGTCCGTGAGGTTGGCGAGCAGCGTCGGGCTCTTCGTCGACTTCAGGCGCCGCTCACAGGCCTGCCAGGCGGCGAGGACCTGCTGGACCTGGCCGACCGTCCGCACCGTCGCGTCGACGATCTCGGCGCGCACCTTCTCGTACAGCTTGCGGTACGACTCCTCGTCCCAGGCGGGACCTCCGAAGTCGCCGATCAGCTTGTCCGCGGCCGCCATCGCGCAGTCGTCGAAGAGCGCCTGGATGGAGCCGTGCGGGTTCGCGGACAGGGCGATCTTCTGGGCGTTGGTCAGCTTGTCGGAGGCGAACTTGGCCGGATTTACCGGGATGTTGCGCAGGATGAGGCGACGCGTGCCCTTCCACATCGCCTGCTGCTGCTCCGCCTCCGTGTCGAAGAGGCGTACGGACACGGTGCCTGCCGCGGAGTCGTCGTCCACGAGCGCCGGGTACGCCTTCACCGGCTGGCCCGCCCGCCGGGTCTCGAAGACGCGGCTGAGCGTGCCGATCGACCAGTCGGTGAGGCCCGTCCGCTCGACCGCCGAGCCGCCCGTGCGCTCGGCCGTCGCGGCAGCCGCCTGGGAGAGGGCCTTGCGGGCCTTCGGGCGGAGCTGGAGCTTGAGGGCCTCCAGGTCCTTGTCCTCGGCGAGCTTCCTGCGCCGCTCGTCGGTGATCCGGAAGGTGATCTTCAGATGGTCCGGTACGCGGGTGAGGTCGAAGTCGTCCGGCGAGACGGGGACGCCGACCATGCGCTGCAGCTCGCGCGCCAGCGTCACATGCAGCGGCTCCTGCAGAGGCACCGCCCGGTCCAGGAACGCCTTCGCGTAGTTGGGCGCCGGGACGTAGTGCCGGCGGATCGGCTTCGGCAGGGAGCGGATCAGCTCGATCACGACCTCCTCGCGCAGGCCCGGGATCTGCCAGTCGAAGCCCTCGTCCGTGACCTGGTTGAGGACCTGGAGCGGGACGTGGACCGTCACGCCGTCCGCGTCCGCGCCGGGCTCGAACTGGTACGTCACACGGAACTTGAGCTGCCCCTGCCGCCACGAGTCGGGGTAGTCGTCCTTGGAGACGTCCCCCGCCTTCTCGTTGATCAGCATCGAGCGTTCGAAGTCGAGCAGTTCGGGCTCTTCGCGCTGCTTCTTCTTCCACCAGGAGTCGAAGTGCGCCCCGGAGACGACCTCTTCGGGCACCCGCTGGTCGTAGAAGTCGAAGAGCGTCTCGTCGTCGACGAGGATGTCGCGGCGCCTGGCCCGGTGCTCCAGCTCCTCGACCTCGGTCAGGAGCTTGCGGTTGGCGGCGAAGAACTTGTGGTGCGTGCGCCAGTCGCCCTCGACGAGCGCGTTGCGGATGAACAGGTCGCGGGAGACCTTGGGGTCGATGCGGCCGTAGTTCACCTTGCGGTCGGTGACGAGCGGGACGCCGTACAGCGTGACCTTCTCGGTCGCCATCACCGCCGCCTGGTCCTTCTCCCAGTGCGGCTCGCTGTACGTGCGCTTCAGGAGGTGCTGGGCGAGCGGCTCGACCCACTCCGGTTCGATGCGCGCGTTGACGCGGGCCCAGAGCCGGGAGGTCTCCACCAGCTCCGCCGACATGATGAAACGCGGCGGCTTCTTGAAGAGGGCCGAGCCGGGGAAGACCGCGAACTTGGCGTTGCGGGCGCCCAGATACTCGCCCCGCCCGCCGCGCTGCTTGGGATCGCTGTCCTTCGACTCCTTCACGTCCTTCATCCCGATGTGGGAGAGGAGACCGGCGAGGAGGGAGATGTGGACCTGCTGCTCGGGGGCGTCGTCCTCGTTCAGATGGATGCCCATCTGCTTGGCGACCGTACGCAGCTGCGTATAGATGTCCTGCCACTCGCGGATCCGCAGGAAGTTCAGGTACTCCGACTTGCACATCCGGCGGAAGGACGACGAGCCGCGCTCCTTCTGCTGCTCGCGGACGTACCGCCACAGGTTCAGGAAGGCGAGGAAGTCCGACGTCTCGTCCTTGAAGCGGGCGTGCTGCTGGTCCGCCTGCGTCTGCTTCTCGGCCGGGCGCTCGCGCGGGTCCTGGATGGAGAGCGCAGCCGCGATCACCATGACCTCGCGTACGCAGCCGTTCTTGTCGGCCTCAAGGACCATCCGGGCAAGGCGCGGGTCCACCGGCAGCTGGGCGAGCTTGCGGCCCTGCGGGGTGAGGCGCTTGCGTACGTCCTTTGAAGAAGAGGGGGGCCCGAAGGGCTCGGTTGAGGGTGGTGGTGGGCGACGGGCGGGCGGGTCGAGCGCGCCGAGCTCCTGGAGGAGCTGGACGCCGTCGCGGATGTTGCGGTGGTCCGGCGGGTCGATGAAGGGGAACTTCTCGATGTCGCCGAGGCCGGCCGCCGTCATCTGGAGGATGACCGACGCGAGGTTCGTGCGCAGGATCTCCGCGTCCGTGAACTCCGGCCGTGAGACGAAGTCTTCCTCGCTGTACAGGCGGATGCAGATGCCGTCCGACGTACGCCCGCAGCGGCCCTTGCGCTGGTTGGCGCTTGCCTGGCTGATCGCCTCGATGGGCAGCCGCTGCACCTTCGTACGGTGGCTGTAGCGGGAGATGCGGGCCGTGCCCGGGTCGATGACGTACTTGATGCCCGGGACGGTCAGCGATGTCTCGGCGACGTTCGTGGCGAGGACGATCCGGCGGCCCGTGTGCTGCTGGAAGACGCGGTGCTGCTCGGCGTGCGACAGCCGGGCGTACAGCGGGAGCACTTCCGTGAATCTGTAGTTCTTCTTGTTGAGCGCGTCCGCCGTGTCGCGGATCTCGCGCTCCCCGGAGAGGAAGACGAGGATGTCGCCCTTGCCTTCCGACTGGAGTTCCTCGACGGCGTCCGTGATCGCGGTGATCTGGTCGCGGTCGGTGTCGTCCGAGTCCTCCTCCAGGAGCGGGCGATAGCGCACCTCGACGGGATACGTACGGCCGCTGACCTCGACGATCGGGGCTTCCCCGAAGTGCCGCGAGAACCGCTCCGGGTCGATCGTCGCCGAGGTGATGACGACCTTCAGGTCCGGGCGCCTGGGAAGCAGCTGGGCGAGATAGCCCAGCAGGAAGTCGATGTTGAGCGAGCGCTCGTGGGCCTCGTCGATGATGATCGTGTCGTACGCGCGCAGCTCGCGGTCCGTCTGGATCTCGGCCAGCAGGATGCCGTCCGTCATCAGCTTCACGTACGTGTCGCCGCCGACCTGGTCGGTGAAGCGGACCTTCCAGCCGACCGCCTCGCCCAGCGGGGTGTTCAGCTCGTCGGCCACGCGCTCGGCGACCGTGCGGGCGGCGATGCGGCGGGGCTGGGTGTGCCCGATCATGCCGCGCACGCCACGGCCGAGTTCCATGCAGATCTTGGGGATCTGCGTGGTCTTGCCGGAGCCCGTCTCGCCCGCGACGATCACCACCTGGTGGTCGCGGATCGCCGCCGCGATGTCGTCCTTCTTCTGGCTGACCGGCAGCTCTTCGGGATACGTGATCGCGGGCAGGCGGCTGCCCCGCTCGGCCATCCGCGCCGCGGCCTTGTCGACTTCCGCCGAGATCTCGGCGATGACGGCGGCGCGGGCCTCGGGCTTGCGGATCCGGCGCGCACCTTCGAGCCGGCGGCCGATCCGGTGCTCATCGCGCAGCGAGAGCTCGGACAGACGCGGGGCGAGGGTGTCGAGGGTGAGGGCAGGCTGCGTAGACATAACGGCGTCCAGGATCTCACCCGCCGCTCGGAGGTGGCGAACCGATTTATCGGGCGGGGCGCACTGGGACGTACGATTCCGGGGATGTTGTCCCGAGTGCGTACGCGATGGTGCCCCCTGCTGGCGGTGCTGCTCGTCGTGCTCGGCGGATTCTGCGCACCGGCGGTGGCCGCGCAGCCGGTGGCGAAGGTGACGAAGCCCGCGGCGGCCGTGCAGGCCAAGGAGTCCGCGGGCGCCCCCGGCTGCGGCAAGAGCGGTCAGCAGGACGCCGGTCAGGGCCCCGCGGCCCCGGCGCGCTCCAGCTCCGCGTACGAGCTGCTTCCGGCCCTCCACCAGGCCCACGCCGCGTCCGGCGCCTGGGGCGCCGACCAGCCGGTGCTGTCCCTCACCCCGGATCGCGGTCCGCCGCCGCTCGCACCGCCGACGCCGATAGATCTCTCCGTCCTGCGCGTGTAGATGCCCCTGCCCGGGGCCCCTACAACGACGTACCAGGAACGAGAGAGAACTCCCTCATGCCCAAGAAGAACAACAACAAAAAGAAGAACATCGGCATCGGCGCGGGTGTCGCCGTCGCCGCCCTGCTGCTCGGCGTCGCCTCCTACACCGCGACCAAGCCCGACGAGCCCTCCTCGGTCACCGCCAAGGAGGAGCCCGCGGCGGACGTCTCGGCCGACGCGCAGGCCGGGGTCTACCCGGAGCTCGCGAAGCTGGCCCGCCGTGACGGCAAGGACCCGCTGGCGCAGGGCCGCGCGGACGCGCCCGTCGTGATGATCGAGTACGCCGACTTCAAGTGCGGCTACTGCGGGAAGTTCGCCCGCGACACCGAGCCCGGCCTGGTGAAGAAGTACGTCGACGAGGGCACCCTGCGCATCGAGTGGCGCAACTTCCCGATCTTCGGCGAGGACTCCGAGCGGGCCGCGCGGGGCGCGTGGGCCGCGGGGAAGCAGGGGCGCTTCTGGCAGTTCCACGAGGCGGCGTACGCGGAGGGCTCGAAGGAGCAGGGCTTCGGCGAGGACCGGCTGAAGGAGCTGGCGCGCGAGGCCGGGGTCAAGGACGTCGGCCGCTTCTCGGACGACGTGCGGAGCGCCGCAGCCACGGCCGCCGTGAAGAAGGACCAGGAGGAGGCGTACGGCCTGGGGGCCACGTCCACCCCGTCCTTCCTGATCAACGGGCGGCCCATCTCCGGCGCCCAGCCGGACGAGGTCTTCGACCAGGCGATCGAGCAGGCGGCGAAGAGCGCGAAGGCGGGCAAGAAGTGACCGCCGATGTGGGGTACTTCGCGGCGTTCCTGGGCGGTCTCCTCGCCCTGGTCAGCCCGTGCAGCGCGCTGCTCCTGCCCGCCTTCTTCGCGTACTCGATCGACTCGACCTCACGGCTCATCGCGCGTACCGGGATCTTCTACGCGGGGCTCGCGACGACGCTCGTGCCGCTGGGGGCGGCAGGGTCGGTCGCCGGGCGGTTCTTCTTCGGGCACCGCGATCAGCTGGTCCTGTTCGCCGGGTGGCTGATCATCGCGCTCGGAGTGCTGCAGATCGTGGGGATGGGGTTCGCCTCGCGGCGGATGGCGGAGCTCTCGGGCCGGATCCGGCCGACGACGGCGCTCTCCGTGTACGCGCTGGGGGCCGTCTACGGACTCGCGGGGTTCTGCGCGGGCCCGATCCTGGGCAGCGTCCTGACGGTGGCTGCGGTCAGCGGCAGCCCGGTCTACGGCGGGCTGCTGCTCGCCGTCTACGCCCTTGGCATGGCCGTGCCGCTGTTCTTGCTCGCGCTGCTCTGGGAGCGGTTCGACCTGGGGCGGCGGCGGTGGCTGCGGGGACGTGCCTTCCGGCTCGGCCGCTTCGAACTGCACACGACCTCGCTCCTGTCGGGCCTCTTCTTCGTGGCCCTCGGGGCGCTCTTCCTCGCGTACGACGGGACCACGGCGCTGCCGGGTCTCCTCGACGTGGACGACTCGTTCGCGGTGGAGCGGTGGGCCGGGGGAGTGGGCAGGGCGGTGCCGGACGCCGCGCTGATCGCGGGGGTGGTGGTCCTGGTGGCCCTGCTGTTCGCGGCGCGGGCCTGGCGGGGGCGTGCCGCGGCGAAGGAGGAGGCCGAGCGGGGGTAGCCCCCCCCGCGGGGGCCGGGGAACGGCGAAGGCCCCGTCCAC
>NZ_JBHYIG010000040.1:0-42996 GCF_042740015.1 Streptomyces sp. NPDC059037 | reverse complement strand
TGAGCTGGTCGGGTGGGCCGGGATTTTTTTATAACCCCCCCCCGTTGGGGGGAACTTAAAAATAGACGCCCCGCCCCCCCCCCTGTGGGGGGGGGACCTTTCTCGTTGTCGGGGGAGCGGGGCCCGCTTCCGGACTTGTGGATCAGTCCTTGTGGAGGCCCGGTACCCGCATCGCGAGGATCGCCATGTCGTCCGACGGGGCGTCCGTCGCGAAGCGTTCGACCGCGCGCATGATGCGGGCCGCCACAGCGCCCGCTGTCAGGCCCGTGCACGTCGTGAGGACGTCCGCCAGGCCGTCGTCGCCCAGCATGCGGGTGCCCTCGCGGCGTTCGGTGACGCCGTCCGTCACGCAGAGCAGGACATCGCCCGGGTCGAGCGTCATCGTCTGTTCGTAGAGCTCCAGGTCGTCCATGACGCCGAGCAGCGGCTGCGGCTCCGCGTACGGCTCGACCGTGCCGTCCTGGCGCAGGCGGAGCGGGAGCGGGTGGCCGGCGCAGACGATCTTCAGGACGGCCGAGCCGTCCTCCTGCGGCCACAACTCGCCGTAGAGGAGGGTGAGGAAGCGGCTGCGGGCGCCCTCGTCGAGGATCGCGGCGTTCAGGCGTTCCAGGACCGCGGGGCCGCCGAAGCCTTCGCGGGCGAGCAGGCGCAGGGCGTGGCGGGCCAGGCCCGTGACGGCTGCGGCCTCCGGGCCCGTGCCGCAGACGTCGCCGATCGCGAAGCCGTACGCGCCGTCGCGGATCGGGAAGAGGTCGTAGAAGTCGCCGCCGACTTCGTTGCCCTCGCCCGCGGCGCGGTAGATGACCTCGACCTCGACGCCCGGTACCTGGGGGAGTCCCGGCGGCAGCAGGCTGCGCTGGAGGGACTGGCTGATGGCCATGCGCTCCGAGTACAGGCGGGCGTTGTCCAGGGCCAGGGCTGCTCGGCGGGAGAGATCTTCGGCCAATTCCAGGATCTCTTGGCGGAAGTGTTCGTCGGAGGGCTTACCGAGCGTGAGCATGCCGATGACGCGGTTGCGGGCGACCAGGGGGAGGACCACGGTCTCGCCGCCCACCGCCGAGGCCGTGGAGAGCGTCGTGCCGATGCCCGATCCCAGGGACATG
Source organism: Streptomyces sp. NPDC059037 (assembly GCF_042740015.1). Lineage (NCBI taxonomy): Bacteria > Bacillati > Actinomycetota > Actinomycetes > Kitasatosporales > Streptomycetaceae > Streptomyces > Streptomyces sp. NPDC059037. The sequence continues at coordinate 41,893 of NZ_JBHYIG010000040.1, read as the reverse complement.
GGTTCGCCAAGGCCCAGGCTGCGCATGGAGGTGCGCAGGGCCGCCTGGTGGGCCGCTTCCGAGGGGGCGGCCCAGACGCGGGCGCCCGGGGTCGGCACCGGGTCGGGCGGGGCGATCTTGGAGAGGAGTGCCTTCAGGCCGTCGATGCGCTCCTCGTCCTCATGGAGGACGTACGAGAGATAGGGCTCGGACGACTGGTCGGCGATCGTGTAGACGGCGCACCAGGTCGCGAGGGTCGGGACCGTCATCTGGGCCATGAGCGCCAGGGTCTGGTCGCGGTCCAGGGTGCCTGCGAGGAGGTCGGAGGCCTCGACGAGGAAGGAGAGCGAGCCGCGGCGCAGGCGTTCGAGCTCGCCGAGGCGTGCGGACTCGACGGCCAGGGCGATGCGGTCGGCGGCGAACTGGAGACGCAGGGCCTCTTCGTTCGAGTAGCGGTCGGGGGACTCGGCGGCGACCCCGAGGGAGCCGGTGAGGCGGCCCTCGACCTTCAGCGGGACCGTGACGACGGAGCGCATGCCCGTGCCGCTGAGGAGCGGGACGGCGCCGGGGACGACCGTCAGGTCTTCGTGTACGGCCGGCATGCGGGCGGAGCCGTAGCGGCCGGGGCCCGCCTCCACGGGGACGCGGGCGAAGCGCTGGCGGGCGGATGGCAGGCCTGTGGAGGCGCGCACCTCCAGTTCCGTCTCGTCGTCCGTGGCGAGGAGCAGGAAGGCGGCGTCGCCGTCGAGCATGTCGCGGGCGCGCTCGACGGTGCGCTGGAGGAGGCCGTCGAGGTCGTCCGGCGCGGGGGAGCCGATGAAGACCTCGAAGGGGTCCGCGGCGTGCGGCTCGGTGAGCGTGCCCGGCTCGGGGGCGGGGCCGCGCAGCGGGGTCTGCAGGACCGCGCGCTCGTCGTCGCGGACGAGCAGGCAGACCGTGGAGGGTTCGCCGTCGGTGTCGCGGACGCGCAGGTGCGAGGCGTAGACGGGGGTGACGCGGCCGTCGGAGCCGCGGATGCCGTAACTGCCTTCCCAGCGCGAGAGTTGGAGGGCCTCCACGATGCCGGTGCTGGTGCCCGGGGTGTGCGGCCAGGCGGCGAAGTCGGTGAGCGGCTTGCCGGTGACCTGTTCGGCGACGTACCCGAAGAGCTCTTCGGCGTCTTCGTTCCAGGCTGAGATCGCGCCCACGCGGTCGATCTGGACGACGGCGACGCGGACTCTGCCGTCGGTGAGCGGGAGCATCTCGGCAGGGAGGGCGGGGCCCGCCGCGCGGGTGCCCACCGAGCGGTCGGGGAGGTCGAGTTGGAACCAGACCTGCTTCTGCGTGGGGGTGTAGTCGACGCCCCAGCGGGTGGCGAGCGCCGCGCACAGCTGGAGGCCGCGGCCGCCCTCACGGTCGGGGTTGCCCATGTTCACGGCGGACTGCTGGAGCGGGATCTCCCGTTCCGGATAGTGGTCGGAGACCTCGATGCGTACGGCGTCCTCGGTGCGCAGGCACAGGACGTCCGCGGCGGTGCCCGCGTGCACCACGGCGTTGGTGACCAGCTCGCTGGTGAGGACGACCGCGTCGTCGACGATGTCCGTGAACCCCCAGCCCTGGAGGGTGTCGCGGACAAAGGAGCGGGCCGTCGCGACGGACCGCCCGACGGGGTCGAAAGTCGCAGCCGCGCGCGCCGTGATCACAGAACTCCTCGTACGAGTATCGACGCCCAGATCTCCCACCATGGTGCGGCCGCCCCTCCGATGCCCGCTTGTTACGTGTGCCACCACCCAGGCCGGGCAGGACCGGAGTGGTTGGACAGCCGAATGCCAGGTTACTTACCTTCGCCGTCCATGCTGATGCCGGTCGTCAGTGTTTCCGCCCGGAGGGTGTGCGGACGGTGTGCGAAGCTGCCGAACTGTTATGGCCTGGTTCAGCCATGGTGAAACACTGGGCAGGCTTCTTGGAGACAGCCCAGGTAACCCGAGCACGACGGTCGACCCTTGCGGGAGGGACACAGTGGAGTCTGGCGCAGCGACGCGGGGCAGTAAGACGCGCGCGAAAGACGGACAGTCCCTGAGTAAACAGCGCAAACCGCGCAATGGGGCAACTACGTCAGTGGACGCAGCAGCTTTGAACAGACTGCTCGCGGCGCTCGTGGCGATGCGGGACGGAAATTTCCGGAAGCGGCTCACGGTCTCCGGCGATGACGTCATGTCCGAGATCGCCGCCGTCTTCAATGAAGTGGCCGACCGCAATCTGCATCTGACCGGTGAGATCTCCCGTGTGCGGCGCATGGTCGGACGTGAGGGAAAGCTCACGGAACGCCTGGAGAGCGGGGCGAGCGAGGGTTCCTGGGCCTCGGCGATCGACGCGTCGAACGCGCTGGTCGACGATCTCGTACGCCCCGTGTCCGAGGTCGGGCGTGTGCTCTCCGCAGTCGCGGACGGCGACCTGGAGCAGCGCATGGAGCTGCGGGCGCCGGCGGACGAGGGGAACGGCCATCCGCTGCGCGGGGAGTTCCTGAAGGTCGGCCGCACGGTCAACAACCTGGTCGACCAGCTGTCGACGTTCACCGACGAGGTCACGCGGGTGGCCAGCGAGGTGGGCACCGAGGGCAAGCTGGGCGGTCAGGCCCGAGTGCGTGGAATGTCCGGTTCGTGGAAGGACCTCACGGATTCGGTGAACACCATGGCGTACCGGCTGACCGCGCAGGTGCGTGACATTGCTCTCGTGACGACGGCCGTGGCAAAGGGTGACTTGTCCCGAAAGGTCACCGTTCATGTCGCCGGCGAGATGCTTGAGCTGAAAAACACCGTCAACACGATGGTGGACCAGCTCTCGTCGTTCTCCTCCGAGGTGACCCGCGTCGCGCGCGAGGTGGGCACGGAGGGCGAGCTCGGCGGCCAGGCGCAGGTGCCCGGTGTGGCGGGAGTGTGGAAGGACCTCACCGACTCGGTGAATCTCATGGCCGGCAATCTCACCGCACAGGTGCGCGGGATCGCCCAGGTCACGACGGCCGTCGCGAGCGGCGATCTGTCCCAAAAGGTGACGGTGAGCGCGCGCGGCGAGGTCGCCCAGCTCGCCGAGACGATCAACCAGATGACCGAGACGCTGCGGACGTTCGCGGACGAGGTCACGCGCGTGGCCAACGAGGTCGGTGCCGAGGGGCAGCTGGGCGGTCAGGCGAACGTGCCGGGCGCGGCGGGGACGTGGAAGGACCTCACCGACTCGGTGAACACGGTCTTCCGGAACCTCACCACGCAGGTGCGGGACATCGCGCAGGTGACGACGGCGGTCGCCAATGGCGATCTGTCGCAGAAGGTCACCGTCGACGTCGCGGGCGAGATGCTCGAGCTGAAGAACACCGTGAACACGATGGTGGACCAGCTGTCCGCCTTCGGTTCCGAAGTGACGCGGGTGGCGCGGGAGATCGGCGTCGAGGGTGAGCTCGGCGGCCAGGCGCAGGTGCAGGGTGCGGCCGGCACGTGGAAGGACCTGACGGACTCGGTCAACACGGCCTTCCGCAACCTCACGGGCCAGGTCCGCAACATCGCGCAGGTGACGACGGCGGTCGCCAATGGTGATCTGTCGCAGAAGGTCACCGTCGACGTCTCCGGCGAGATGCTTCAGTTGAAGAACACCGTCAACACGATGGTGGACCAGCTGTCGTCCTTCGCCGACCAGGTCACGCGCATGGCACGCGACGTGGGCACGGAGGGCCGCCTCGGCGGTCAGGCCCGCGTGGACGGCGTGAGCGGCACCTGGAAGGAACTGACCGACTCCGTCAACTTCATGGCGGGGAACCTGACTTCGCAGGTACGCCAGATCGCCCAGGTCACGACTGCGGTGGCCCGTGGTGACCTGTCGCAGAAGATCGATGTGGACGCGCGCGGCGAGATCCTGGAGCTGAAGAACACCATCAACACGATGGTCGACCAGCTCTCCGCCTTCGCCGACCAGGTGACCCGGGTGGCCCGCGAGGTGGGCACGGAGGGCCGTCTCGGCGGCCAGGCGCAGGTGCCCGGTGTGGCCGGAGTCTGGCGCGATCTGACCGATTCCGTGAACGGCATGGCCGGGAACCTCACCGCCCAGGTGCGCAACATCGCCCAGGTCGCCACCGCGGTGGCGCGCGGTGATCTGTCGCAGAAGATCGATGTGGACGCGCGCGGCGAGATCCTGGAGCTGAAGAACACCCTCAACACGATGGTGGACCAGCTCTCGGCCTTCGCCGAGCAGGTGACGCGGGTGGCCCGCGAGGTGGGTACGGACGGCATCCTGGGCGGCCAGGCCGAGGTGCAGGGTGTCTCCGGCACCTGGAAGGACCTCACGCAGTCCGTGAATGGCATGGCGAACAACCTGACCCTGCAGGTCCGCAACATCGCCGAGGTCACCACGGCCGTCGCCATGGGCGACCTCTCCAAGAAGATCACCGTCGACGCGAAGGGCGAGATCCTCGAACTCGTCACGACCGTGAACACGATGGTCGACCAGCTCTCCAACTTCGCCGAGCAGGTGAACCGCGTGGCCCGCGAGGTGGGCACCGAGGGCAACCTGGGAGGTCAGGCGCGGGTCCCGGGCGTCACCGGCACCTGGAAGGACCTGAGCGACAACGTCAACCTGATGGCCAACAACCTGACCGGCCAGGTGCGCAACATCTCCCAGGTCGCGGCGGCGGTCGCCAACGGAGACCTCACCAAGAAGGTCACGGTCGAGGCGCGCGGCGAGGTCGCGCAGCTCGCCGACACGGTCAACACGATGGTGAAGACGCTGAGTTCGTTCGCGGACGAGGTGACCCGCGTGGCCCGCGAGGTGGGCACGGACGGCATCCTCGGCGGTCAGGCCCGGGTGCCCGGAGTGTCGGGTACGTGGAAGGACCTGACGGAGTCCGTGAACGGCATGGCCTCCAACCTCACCGGCCAGGTCCGCAACATCGCGATGGTCACCACGGCCATCGCCAAGGGCGATCTCACCAAGAAGATCGACATCGACGCCCGCGGCGAGATCCTCGAGCTGAAGACGACCATCAACACGATGGTCGACCAGCTGTCGTCCTTCGCCGAGCAGGTCACGCGGGTGGCCCGCGAGGTGGGCACGGAAGGGCAGTTGGGCGGTCAGGCCCGCGTGCGGGACGTCGACGGCACATGGCGTGACCTCACCGAATCGGTGAACGAGATGGCCGGGAACCTGACCCGTCAGGTGCGCGCCATCGCGGAGGTCGCCACCGCGGTGACCCGCGGCGATCTGAACCTGAAGATCGACGTGGACGCGGCGGGCGAGATCCAGGTCCTGCAGGACAACATCAACTCCATGATCGCCAACCTGCGCGACACCACCCTCGCCAACAAGGAACAGGACTGGCTGAAGGGCAACTTGGCCCGGATCTCCGGCCTGATGCAGGGCCGCCGCGACCTGGAGGACGTCGCCTCGCTGATCATGAGCGAGCTGACGCCGGTCGTCTCCGCGCAGCACGGTGCCTTCTTCCTTGCGCTGCCCACGGACGACAGCGCGGAGCCAGGGGCCGAGCAGGGAGACGCGTACGAACTGCGCATGATGGGCAGTTACGGCTACTCCATGGGCTCCATGCCCACGTCCTTCCGGCCCGGCGAGACGCTGATCGGCACGGCCGCGCAGGAGCGGCGCACGATCCTGGTGGAGAACGCGCCGTCCGGCTATCTGCGGATCGCGTCCGGCCTCGGGGAGGCGCCGCCCGCCCAGGTGATCGTGCTTCCGGTGCTCTTCGAAGGGACCGTGCTCGGCGTGATCGAGCTGGCCGCCTTCCAGCCCTTCACACAGATCCAGAAGGACTTCCTCAGCCAGATCGCCGAGATGATCGCGACGAGCGTCAACACCATCAGCGTCAATACGAAGACCGAGGTGCTGCTCAAGCAGTCGCAGGAACTGACCGAGCAGCTGCGGGAGCGCTCGGCCGAACTGGAGAACCGGCAGAAGGCACTTCAGGACTCCAACGCCGAACTGGAGGAGAAGGCCGAGCTGCTCGCCCAGCAGAACCGCGACATCGAGGTGAAGAACACCGAGATCGAAGAGGCCAGGCAGGTCCTGGAGGAGCGCGCCGAGCAGCTCGCGGTCTCGATGCGCTACAAGTCCGAGTTCCTGGCGAACATGTCGCACGAGCTGCGTACGCCGCTCAACTCCCTGCTGATCCTGGCCAAGTTGCTCGCCGACAACGCCGACGCGAACCTCACCCCCAAGCAGGTGGAGTTCGCCGAGACGATCCACGGGGCGGGCTCGGACCTCCTTCAGCTCATCAACGACATCCTCGACCTCTCCAAGGTCGAGGCGGGCAAGATGGACGTCTCCCCGACGCGCATCGCGCTCGTCCAACTCGTCGACTACGTAGAGGCCACGTTCCGGCCGCTGACCGCAGAGAAGGGCCTCGATTTCTCCGTACGGGTGTCTCCGGAGCTGCCGGCGACGCTGCACACGGACGAACAGCGGCTCCTTCAGGTGCTGCGCAATCTCCTGTCCAACGCGGTGAAGTTCACCGACTCCGGAGCGGTCGAGCTGGTGATCCGGCACGCGAACGCCGATGTGCCCAACGCCATCCGCGAACAGCTCCTGGAGGCCGGTTCGCTGCGCGACGCGGACGCGGACCTGATCGCCTTCTCGGTGAGCGACACCGGCATCGGCATCGCCGCGAGCAAGATGCGGGTGATCTTCGAGGCGTTCAAGCAGGCCGACGGCACGACCAGCCGGAAGTACGGCGGTACGGGCCTCGGGCTCTCCATCAGCCGGGAGATCGCGCGGCTGCTCGGCGGTGAGATCCACGCGGCGAGCGAGCCGGGCCGCGGCTCCACGTTCACGCTGTATTTGCCGCTGCACCCGAGCGAACTGCCGCCCCAGGGCTACGCACAACTGGCACCGCTGCCGGGATCGGCGGGACGGCCCGCCCTGGAGGAGGGCTCGTCCACGGCCGAGCAGTCCCCGGAAGGGGGCGAGGCGGCCCCGCGGCGGCTCGACGCGACGCCCGCGCCCGGCACGCTCTTCAGGCGCCGCAGGCGCTCCGCGTCCGCCTCCACCGAGCAGCCGCCCGCGCTGCCCGGCCAGACGGGGGCGGACTCACCGGAGCAGCGCTCGCAGGAGCAGTGGGCGGCCGGACAGGAGTCGCCCGATGCGCGTCCCGGCCACCACTTCGGCGGCGAGAAGGTACTCATCGTCGACGACGACATCCGCAATGTGTTCGCGCTCACCAGCGTCCTGGAACAGCACGGGCTCGCGGTGCTGTACGCGGAGAACGGTCGTGAGGGCATCGAAGTCCTCGAACAGCACGACGATGTGACGGTCGTGCTGATGGACATCATGATGCCGGAGATGGACGGGTACGCGACGACGACGGCGATCCGCAGGATGCCGCAGTTCGCCGGACTCCCGATCATCGCGCTCACCGCCAAGGCGATGAAGGGCGACCGGGAGAAGGCCATCGACTCCGGCGCTTCCGATTACGTTACGAAGCCGGTCGACCCGGATCATCTGCTCTCGGTGATGGAGCAGTGGATGCGCGGGGAGTGACCGAGAAGGGTCTTCATTACGCGGAGTTGCTGACAGAGTGTGGCCGAAGCCGTGTAGAACCACGGTATTCGGGGAACCTTCTGGTCTCCCACCGCGTTTCTGCTACGTGCACGGTGACATCGCGGTGACAGGGTGTGGCGACAGGCGGGGTGCGGCTACCATGACCGGCACAAGGACGGACGGCGTAAGGGAGTCGTCCCCTGGGGCGGCGCCCGGTGTACCGCCGGGGCGAGGAGGGCGGGCCATGGTGCAGAAGGCCAAGATCCTCCTGGTCGATGACCGGCCGGAGAATCTGCTGGCGCTGGAGGCCATCCTCTCTGCGCTCGATCAGACACTGGTGCGGGCATCGTCCGGGGAGGAAGCGCTCAAAGCACTACTCACGGACGACTTCGCGGTCATTCTGCTGGACGTCCAGATGCCGGGCATGGACGGGTTCGAAACCGCCGCGCACATCAAGCGGCGAGAACGGACCCGGGACATCCCGATCATCTTCCTCACCGCCATCAACCACGGGCCGCATCACACGTTCCGTGGCTATGCCGCGGGCGCGGTGGACTACATCTCCAAGCCGTTCGACCCGTGGGTGCTGCGCGCGAAGGTCTCGGTCTTCGTCGAGCTGTACATGAAGAACTGCCAACTGCGGGAGCAGGCGGCCCTGCTGCGCCTCCAGCTCGAAGGCGGCGGCAAGTCCGTGGCGGGTGAAGCCAAGGAGCCGGCCGGGCTCCTCGCCGAGCTGTCCGCGCGCCTCGCGGCCGTCGAGGAACAGGCGGAAGCGCTCTCCAAACAGCTGGACGACGACTCGGCGGATGCCGCCGCCGTCGCCACCGCGGCCCATCTCGAACGCAAACTCACCGGCCTGCGGCGGGCTCTTGACGCCCTGGAGCCCGGCACGGGCAGCGGCGCGACTTCGGTCTCCTCGCAGAGCTGAGCCGCTGCCGAGCCCGTCCGGACGCGGTGAGCATCCGTCAGTTCGGCGCCCTCACAAGGGCGACACAAACGGGTGAAGCAGTAGGCACACGTGTCCGCAGTGGTCTCCACCGGTAACCTCACACCCATGGCCTCACGTCCGTCCGCAGCCAAGAAGACGCCCGCGAAGAAGGCGGCCGCGCCCACCAAGGCTCCGGCGAAGAAGGCCGCTGCCAAGAAGCCGCCCGCCAAGAAGGCCCCGGCGAAGAAGGCGCCCGCCAAGAAAGCCGCCGCGAAGAAGCCGGCGCCCAAGCCGGCACCCAGCCCCACGGGCGGCGTCTACCGGCTCGTACGCGCTCTCTGGCTGGGCCTCGCGCACAGTGTCGGCGCGATGTTCCGCGGGATAGGGCGCGGCGCCAAGGGGCTCGACCCGGCGCACCGCAAGGACGGCCTCGCGCTGCTGCTGCTCGGCATCGCGCTGATCGTCGCCGCCGGGACGTGGTCGAATCTGCGCGGACCTGTGGGCGACCTCGTCGAGATGCTGGTGACCGGCGCGTTCGGCCGCCTCGATCTGCTGCTTCCGATACTGCTCGCGGTCATCGGCGTACGCCTCATCCGGCACCCCGAGAAGCCCGACGCCAACGGCCGCATCGTGATCGGCCTGTCCGCGCTCGTCATCGGTGTCCTCGGCCAGGTGCACATCGCCTGCGGGGCGCCCTCCCGTGACGACGGCATGCAGGCCATAAGGGACGCGGGCGGGCTCATCGGCTGGGGCGCGTCCGCTCCGCTGACCTTCACGATGGGCGAGGTCCTCGCCGTACCACTGCTCGCCCTGCTGACCGTCTTCGGACTGCTCGTGGTCACGGCGACGCCGGTCAACGCGATTCCGCAGCGGCTGAGGCTGCTCGGCACCAAGCTCGGCATCGTCCAGGCGGAGCCCGATGCGGACGGCAGCGAGTTCGCCGACGACGACGAGAGGTACGACGACCAGTGGCGCGAGGCGCTGCCCGCGCGCTCGCGCAGGCGTGCCGGCACCAACGAGCCCTACGACCCCGACCAGGCGGAGGAGGCGGCGCTCTCCAAGCGGCGCAGGCCGCGCCGTGCGTCGGTGCAGCCGGCGCTCGACCGGCCGATGGACGCGGTGGACGTGGCGGCCGCCGCTGCTGCCGCCCTGGACGGCGCGGTCCTGCACGGCATGCCGCCGTCGCCGCTGGTCGCCGACCTGACGCAGGGAGTCTCCGGCGATCGCGAGGAGCGCGAGGCGCGGGAGTCCACGGCGCCTGTGCCGACCGCGCGGGCGACGGAAGGACCGCCGCCCGGCGCGCTGCGCAAGAAGGCCGAGCGGCCCGCCGACTCCGCCGTTCCGGACCTCACCAAGGCCGCCCCGGAAGCGCCGCGGGACCTGCCGCCGCGCGCCGAGCAGCTGCAGCTCGCAGGCGACATCACGTACGCGCTGCCCTCGCTCGACCTGCTCGAGCGCGGCGGCCCCGGCAAGTCCCGCAGCGCCGCCAACGACGCGGTCGTCGACTCGCTGTCGAACGTCTTCACGGAGTTCAAGGTCGATGCCGCCGTCACCGGCTTCACGCGCGGCCCGACGGTCACGCGGTACGAGATCGAGCTGGGCCCCGCCGTGAAGGTCGAGAAGATCACGGCACTGGCCAAGAACATCGCGTACGCCGTCGCGTCCCCGGACGTCCGGATCATCTCGCCGATCCCCGGCAAGTCCGCGGTCGGCATCGAGATCCCGAACACCGACCGCGAGATGGTCAACGTCGGTGACGTGCTGCGCCTCGCGGACGCGGCCGAGGACGACCACCCCATGCTGGTCGCGCTCGGCAAGGACGTCGAGGGTGGCTACGTCATGGCCAACATGGCGAAGATGCCGCACATCCTGGTCGCCGGAGCCACCGGCTCCGGAAAGTCGTCCTGCATCAACTGCCTGATCACTTCGATCATGATAAGAGCGACGCCCGAGGACGTACGGATGGTCCTCGTCGACCCCAAGCGCGTCGAGCTCACCGCGTACGAGGGCATTCCGCACCTGATCACGCCGATCATCACCAACCCCAAGCGGGCCGCCGAGGCGCTCCAGTGGGTCGTACGCGAGATGGACCTGCGCTACGACGACCTCGCGGCGTTCGGCTACCGGCACATCGACGACTTCAACCAGGCCGTGCGCGACGGCAAGCTCAAGACGCCCGAGGGCAGTGAGCGGGAGCTCAAGACCTATCCGTATCTGCTGGTGATCGTCGACGAGCTCGCGGACCTGATGATGGTCGCGCCGCGCGACGTCGAGGACTCGATCGTGCGCATCACGCAGCTCGCGCGCGCGGCCGGCATCCACCTGGTGCTCGCCACGCAGCGGCCCTCCGTGGACGTCGTGACCGGTCTGATCAAGGCGAACGTGCCCTCGCGGCTCGCCTTCGCGACCTCGTCGCTCGCCGACAGCCGGGTCATCCTCGACCAGCCCGGCGCGGAGAAGCTCATCGGAAAGGGTGACGGTCTGTTCCTGCCGATGGGCGCGAACAAGCCCACCCGTATGCAGGGCGCCTTCGTCACCGAGGACGAGATCCACGCGGTGGTCCAGCACTGCAAGGACCAGATGGCGCCGGTCTTCCGGGACGACGTCACCGTCGGCACCAAGCAGAAGAAGGAGATCGACGAGGACATCGGCGATGACCTCGATCTGCTGTGCCAGGCTGCTGAGCTGGTGGTTTCCACCCAGTTCGGGTCCACGTCGATGCTCCAGCGCAAGCTGCGCGTCGGTTTCGCCAAGGCCGGACGGCTCATGGACCTCATGGAATCCCGCGGCATCGTCGGCCCCAGCGAGGGCTCCAAAGCGCGTGACGTTCTTGTGAAACCCGATGAGCTGGACGGCGTGCTCGCGGTGATCCGGGGGGAGGCTCACCCGTAAGGGAACGGCAGGCAACCGTTTCCCCTCCGCATACGTCAAGTTGAGGAGAGCAGGAGCACCATGTCCCAGCATCAGGATGTCCGGCCATTCCGATGGCGTACAAAGTCCGTCGCCCGGTTGCCCCACCCTTTCCGACCCCCCCTAGACTGAGTCTCCGGCAGGTGGCTACACGCTCGAAAGGCGCCCCCGTGTCCATCGGCAACTCCCCTGAAGACGACCGCCCTTCAGACGACCGACCCGCAGATGACCGACCCGCAGACGACCACCCGGCAGCTGAGAGCCCGGTGGACGACCGCCCCTCGATCGGGCGTGCGCTGCAGCAGGCGCGCATCGACGCGGGGCTGACCGTCGACGAGATCAGTTCCTCCACGCGCGTGCGCATCCCGATCGTGCACGCGATCGAACAGGACGACTTCTCCCGGTGCGGCGGCGACGTGTACGCCCGCGGTCACATCCGGACCCTCGCGCGCGCCGTGGGGCTCGATCCCGCCCTCCTGCTCGCCCAGTACGACGAGGCGCACGGCGGGCGGCCGCCCGCGCCCACCCCGGCGGCGCCGCTCTTCGAGGCCGAACGGATCCGGTCGGAGCCGCGCAGGCCGAACTGGACGGCGGCCATGGTCGCCGCCATCGTCGCCGTGATCGGCTTCGTCGGGTTCACCGCGTTCAGCGGCGGTGACGACGGCGATGGCTCCAAGACGCAGGTCGCCGAGGGCTCCACGCCCGCGACCAGCAAGCCCGCCACGAAGCCCGCGCCCGACAAGCCCGCCGACCCCAAGCCCGACCCGTCCGACAGCGCCATCGCCGGCGCCCCCAAGGACAAGGTCACGGTCAAGGTCAGCGCGCCCGACGGCCGCAGCTGGATCTCGGCCAAGGACCACAACGGCCGGACGCTCTTCGACGGTGTCCTCGAACAGGGCGATTCGAAGACCTTCCAGGACCAGGCGAAGATCGATCTCGTCCTCGGCGACGCCGGCGCGATCGCGCTGTACGTGAACGGCAAGGCGATCGAGAACGAGTTCGAGCCCGGTCAGGTGGAGCGGCTCACGTACACCAAGGGCGATCCCGAGGTCGGCTAACCCTCGCGGCGGGGGCTCGGGCATGGACGAAGTAGTCTTGAGACCATGCCCGAACGCCGCACCGTCGCCCTTGTCACTCTTGGCTGCGCCCGTAACGAGGTGGACTCGGAGGAGCTCGCAGGCCGCTTGGAGGCGGACGGCTGGCAACTCGTCGAGGCCGCCGAAGACGCGGACGTCGCCGTAGTCAACACCTGTGGATTCGTCGAAGCCGCCAAGAAGGACTCCGTCGACGCCCTCCTGGAAGCCAATGACCTCAAGGGTCACGGCAAGACCCAGGCCGTCGTGGCCGTCGGCTGCATGGCCGAGCGGTACGGCAAGGAGCTGGCCGAAGCCCTCCCCGAAGCCGACGGTGTCCTCGGCTTCGACGACTACACCGACATCTCCACCCGGCTGCAGACCATCCTGAACGGTGGCAGCGTCGAGGCCCACACCCCGCGCGACCGGCGCAAGCTGCTGCCGATCAGCCCCGCGGAGCGGCAGGAGGCCGGCTCGGACGTCGCGCTGCCCGGGCACGCGCCCGTGGACCTGCCCGACGGCCTGGCGCCCGCCTCGGGGCCGCGTGCCCCGCTGCGTCGCCGCCTGGGCACCCATCCCGTCGCCTCCGTGAAGCTGGCCTCCGGCTGCGACCGGCGGTGCTCCTTCTGCGCCATTCCGTCCTTCCGCGGCTCCTTCATCTCGCGGCGCCCCTCGGACGTGCTCGGCGAGACCCGCTGGCTGGCCGAGCAGGGCGTCAAGGAGGTGATGCTCGTCTCCGAGAACAACACCTCGTACGGCAAGGACCTGGGTGACATCCGTCTCCTGGAGACGCTGCTTCCGGAGCTGGCCGCCGTCGACGGCATCGAGCGCGTGCGGGTCAGCTACCTGCAGCCGGCCGAGATGCGGCCCGGACTCATCGACGTACTGACGTCCACGGAGAAGGTCGCGCCCTACTTCGACCTGTCCTTCCAGCACTCGGCGCCCGGTGTGCTGCGCGCGATGCGGCGCTTCGGGGACACCGACCGCTTCCTGGAGCTCCTGGACACCATTCGGACGAAGGCGCCGCAGGCCGGCGTCCGGTCCAACTTCATCGTGGGCTTCCCCGGCGAGAGCGACGCCGACGTGGCCGAGCTCGAGCGGTTCCTCACGGGTGCGCGCCTCGACGCCATCGGCGTCTTCGGGTACTCCGACGAGGAGGGCACCGAAGCGGCGACGTACGAGCACAAGCTGGATCAGGACGTCGTCGACGAGCGGCTCGCGCACATCTCGCGGCTCGCCGAGGAGCTGACCTCGCAGCGCGCCGACGAACGCCTCGGAGAGACCCTTGAGGTGCTCGTCGAGGCCGTGGACGAGGAGGACGGCGCCATCGGCCGCGCCGCGCACCAGGCGCCAGAGACGGACGGCCAGATCCGCTTCACGGGCGCCATGGGTGGGGATGCCCTCGAGGTCGGCCGTATGGTCGTGGCAAAGGTGGTCGGCACGGAGGGCGTGGACTTGGTGGCTGAGTGTCTCGAGGAGGCCGGCAGATGACCGGAGTCCCGGCATCCGCGGCGGGCGGCTCCGGCGCGCAGGGCGCCAAGCCGGTGCGCGGCGGGAAGCTGGGCGCTGCGGCCGTCAACCAGGCCAGCGTGTGGAACGTCGCCAACCTGCTGACCGTGATCCGGCTGCTGCTCGTGCCGGGTTTCGTGATGCTGCTGCTCGCCGACGGCGGGTACGACCCGGCCTGGCGCGCGTGGGCCTGGGCGGCCTTCGCCGTTGCCATGATCACGGACCTGTTCGACGGCCATCTGGCGCGGACGTACAACCTGGTCACGGACTTCGGGAAGATCGCCGACCCGATCGCCGACAAGGCGATCATGGGCGCCGCGCTGATCTGCCTCTCCTACCTCGGCGATCTGCCCTGGTGGGTGACCGGAGTGATCCTCGGGCGCGAGCTCGGGATCACGCTGCTGCGGTTCTGGGTGATCCGCTTCGGGGTCATTCCGGCCAGTCGCGGCGGCAAGATGAAGACGCTGGCGCAGGGCACGGCGGTCGGGATGTACGTCCTTGCGCTGACCGGACCCCTTGCGACGCTGCGGTTCTGGGTGATGGCGCTCGCCGTCGTGCTGACCGTGGTGACCGGGCTCGACTATGTGCGGCAGGCCGTCGTGCTGCGGCGCCAGGGCCTGGCCGAGGCGCGGGAAGCGGCCGCAGGGGCCGACGGGGCCGCCGCCGGGGAGGCTCGGGAGTCGGCGTCGTGACGTCGGCCGGGGTCCGGGCGTCCGAGGTGCTGGCCGCCGAGGCGCTGGGGCTGCTGCGCGCGCGGGGCGAGACGCTCGCCGTCGCCGAGTCGCTGACCGGTGGTCTGGTGGCCGCCGAGGTGACGGCGGTGCCGGGAGCCTCGCGGGTTTTTCGGGGGTCTGTCACGGCGTACGCGACCGAACTGAAGCACAAAGTGCTCGGGGTCGACGACGGCCTGCTCTCCGAGCGCGGGGCCGTGGACGCCGAGGTCGCGCTGCAGATGGCGGCCGGTGTGCGCGAGGTGCTCGGGGCGGATTGGGGGATCGCCACGACGGGCGTCGCGGGGCCTGAGCCGCAGGACGGAAAGCCGGTCGGGACCGTGTTCGTGGCGGTCGTGGGGCCGGTCGGGGCGCTTCGCTCTGAGGGGAAAGTGACCGCGCTGCGGTTGAACGGTGAGCGTTCGGACATCCGTATGGAGAGTGTACGGAGCGTGCTCACGCTGCTCGTCGAGCGGCTTTCCGGCGAACGTGCCGGGAATGGGCGGGCACAGGATACGGAACAGAACGGGGGGAATTGATGTTTGCAGCCCTGAGTGAACACGACATCGCTCCCCGCACGGCCGCCGCGCAAGGCGGTACGGTGGGGCGTGAAGGATGCGGCTACGCGGTCCGAGGAGGGAGCCACCGATGATTCTGCTCCGTCGCCTGCTGGGTGACGTGCTGCGTCGGCAGCGCCAGCGCCAGGGCCGTACTCTGCGCGAAGTCTCCTCGTCCGCCCGAGTCTCGCTCGGCTATCTCTCCGAGGTGGAGCGGGGGCAGAAGGAGGCATCCTCCGAGCTGCTTTCCGCGATCTGCGACGCGCTTGACGTACGGATGTCCGAGCTCATGCGCGAGGTGAGCGATGAGCTCTCTCTCGCGGAACTGGCTGCGTCGGCAGCGGCTACGGAACCGGTGCGCGCACCGGTTCGACCCATGCTCAATTCCGTCTCGGTGAGCGGTGTGCCGCCGGAACGGGTGACGATCAAGGCGCCTGCGGAGGCGGTGGACGTCGTCGCTGCGTGACGCGGCGTCGACTGTGCACGCCACTTGAGCGCTCCGATGTGTCGAAGCCCCGGCCGGGTTACTGGTCGGGGCTTTCGTCTGTCCTCCGGGCTTTCGTCTGTCCTGAGGTGGTGCGATTCCTGGGCTGTCCGGTTCCTGAGATGCCCCCATTGGTGCACTTGTGCCATGGTTGATGGGGATTTTCGAGTTCGGGGGGTGTGAGCCCTGGAGGCCGGATGTACGTCGTGAAGAGCCCTCTGTCCGATGCGGACCTGAAGACGGTCTCGGACGCCCTGCAGGGCGCGCTGGTGGACCTGGTCGACCTCTCCCTGGTGGCCAAACAGATCCACTGGAACGTGGTCGGGCCACGCTTCCGCTCCGTCCATCTGCAGCTCGACGAGGTCGTGGACACGGCGCGGCTGCACTCCGACACGGTGGCCGAGCGGGCCTCCACCCTGGGTGTCCCGCCCGACGGGCGGGCCTCGACGGTGGCGCGGAGCAGTGGGATCGGTGCGGTCGCCGAAGGCTGGGTCAAGGACGCGGACGCGGTGGGGACGCTCGTGGACGCGCTCGGTGCGGTGATCACGCGGATGCGGGAGCGGGTCGAGGCGACGGGGGATGCGGATCCGGTGAGCCAGGACATCTTCATCGGGATCACGGCGGATCTTGAGAAGCATCACTGGATGTTCCAGGCGGAGAACGGGTGAGTCGGGCACTTGGGGGCACCGTGCCCCGTGTGCGCCGTGGTGCGCCCTCCCGGCGGGTGACGCAGGGGGTCTAGCGTCGACCGGGCTTCGAGCCTCGGGCGGAGGTGGTGGCCGTGGCAGGGAAGGTCGTGCGGTGGGCGCCGGCCCTGGCCCTGGGGGCGCTCTGGTGGTGGGGCGTGCTGCGGCTGGCGTTCGCGCCTGACGCGGGGACCCTGGAGGGGGCGGTCGCGGCCGGTGGGTGGGGGTTGAGCCTGCTGCCGGTGCATTGCGTGCCGAAGTCCCGGGCTGCGGGTGTCGTCTCCAGGGCCGGAGGGGGCAGGGCGGCCAGGGGGCAGGGGCAGGGGCAGGGGCGGCGGCCGGATGGTGCGCTGCGGTGGCCCGGGGGGCGTACGGCGCGCATGGCCAAGGTTGCCGCCCGAGCCGCCGGCGGCGGCGCTACCAGGGCATGGCGACGCCGCCGTTCGGGCGGAGGATCTGGCCCGTCGTGAAGGCGGACGCGTCGGATGCCAGGTGCAGGACGGCGTGTGCGATGTCCTCCGGTTCGCCGACGCGGCCCAGCGGGGACATGCGGACCATGATCCCCTCGGTGTGCGCTTGCGCCTCGGTGTCGTGGCGATTCGTCATGGGGGTGCGGATCCAGCCCGGCGCGACGGCGTTGACGCGGATGCCGTGCGGGCCCACTTCGGTGGCGAGGGTCTTGGTGAGCTGCACCACGGCGGCTTTCGCCGCGCCGTAGCAGAGGAGTCCGGGGCCGCCGGTGTCCACGGCGCCCGAGGCCATGGTGCGGGGGGGGGGGGGGGGGGGGGGGGGGGGGGGGGGGGGGGGGGGGGGGGGGGGGGGGGGGGGGGGGGGGGGGGGGGGTTGGGGCTTGGGCTTTGTGGCGATCATGGTGCGGGCTGCCGCCTGGCACGCGTACAGGACGCCCTTGAAGTTGATGTTCAGGACCCGGTCGAGGTCCTCGTCGCGGGTCTCGAGGACCGGGCTGCTGTGCATGATCCCGGCGATGGCGGCCATCACGTCCAGGCGGCCGGTGGCTGCGGTCGTGGCCGCGGTCGCGACGGCCTGGTCGACCTGGGCCCGGTCGGCCACGTCCAGCGGGTGGATGTGTGCCGTGCCGCCCGCCGTCTTGATGAGCGTGGCCGTCTCGTGGAGCCCCTGCTCGTCGCGGTCGGCGCAGTGGACGGTGGCGCCCGCCTCCGCGAGGAGGACGGCCGAGGCCCGGCCGATGCCGCTGGCCGCGCCCGTGACGAATGCGGTGCGTCCGGTGAGGTCGTACGCCGTGATGGGCATGACGGGACGGTACGACTGGATCTGACGGGGCGTCAACTAGATGGTGGGTGTGGGTTCTTCGGGAGTGGAAGTGCTTCGGCGTCAGGGGGTCGGGCCCGGCTGGCAGGTGGGGCACCAGTAGGTGGGGCGGCTGCGGGAGCCGTCGCCCTGGTCGGCCGTGCGGACGGGGGTGCCGCAGCGGAGGCAGGGGCGCGGGGCGCGGCCGTAGACGTACAGGCGCTGGTCCGTGCGGGTGCGGCCGGTGGTGGTCCGGGCCGGGCGCTCGCGGTTGGCTTCCAGGAGTTTCTTGGCGAGGGCGGGGATGCGGGACGCCTTGTCGGCGGGGAGCTCGCCGATGGGCAGCCAGGGGGTGGCGCCGATGAGGAAGCAGAGCTCGCTCTTGTAGATGTTGCCGATGCCCGCGAGATTGCGCTGGTCGAGCAGGGCCTCGCCGAGGGCGCGCTCGGGTGCGGAGAGGAGGTTGCGCAGGGCCTGGTCGGCGTCCCAGTCGGGGCCCAGGAGGTCGGGGCCGAGGTGGCCCACCGCCTTGTGCTCGTCGGCGGTGCGGAGCAGTTCGAGTACGGGCAGGCGGTAGCCGACGGCTGTGCGGTCGGCGGTGCCGATGATGGCCCGGATCTGGTGGCCGGGGCCGCCGCTCCAGCGTTCGCCGGGTGCGTACACCCGCCAGGAGCCGTCCATGCGGAGGTGCGAGTGCAGGGTCAGGCCGCCTTCGAAGCGGGTCAGGAGGTGCTTGCCGCGCGGGGTCACGTCCAGGACGGTGCGCCCGGTGAGGTCGACGGTCGCGAGCTTCGGCACGCGCAGGTCGGAGCGCGTGACGGTGTGTCCGGCGAGGGCGGTGTGCAGTCGCCGGGCCGCCTGGTGGACGGAGTCTCCTTCGGGCATGGGTCAAGGGTGGCATGGCGGGTGCCGTGGCGCCGGGGCCCCTGCGGTTGAGCGGGGCTGCTGCACGGCCGCTAGGCGCGCAGGCGGAGGCCGCGTGGGGTGGCGTGGAAGCCGGCTCCTTCCAGGAGGGGGGCGAAGGGGGAGGTCAGGGCGGCGGCCCCGTTGATGCGCTCGACCGTGACCGTGCCCAGTGAGCCCGCCTTGGCCGCGCCGGCGAGCGCCTCGGCTGCCGGGTGCAGGCGGGGGTCCTCGGTGGGGGGCGTGTCGTCCGGGGCAGAGGGCCAGGCCAGCAGGGTCTTGCCGCCCCGCTCCATGTACAGGGTCAGCTCGCCGTCGATCAGGACTACGAGGGAGCCTGCCTTGCGGCCGGGCTTGTGGCCCGCGTCGCTGGGGGGTTCGGGCCAGGGCAGCGCCGCCCCGTAGGCGTTCGCCGGGTCGGCGGCGGCGAGGACGACGGCCTGGGATTCGGAGGCGCGCGGGGCGTACCCCATGGAGGAGGGTGAACTGTCCGCGCGGTCGCGGGCGTTGGCCGTGGCGCGCAGCCGGTCCACCGCGCCGTCCATCGCGAACTGCGCGGCGCCCAGCCCTTCGACGACATAGCCGCGCCGCGCCTGCCCGCTGTCCTCGAAGGCCGACAGAACGCGGTACGTCGCCGAGAAGCCGCCCTCGACGCCTTCGGCCGCGACCGCGCCGCGGGTCACCACCCCGTGCCGGTCCAGGAGGGTGCGGGCCAGGGCGTGGGCGCGCAGGGTGGGGTCCGGTTCGCGGGTGGGGAGCAGTGACCAGCGGCCCGCCACGGTCGGCGGACCCGTGCGGGACGCGGGGCGGGCGGCGGCCGTCAGCGTGCCGTAGCGCCCGCGCGGGATCGTGCGCTTGGCGCGGTGGGCCGTGGAACCGGCCGTGCGGCCCGAGCCGAGGAGCGCGCGCATCGGGGCGAGCGTGTCGTTCGTGAGCCGCCCGGACCAGGCCAGGTCCCAGATCGTGTCGGCCAGTTGAGGATCGGGGACGTCGGGGTGGGTGGTGGCGCGGACCTGGTCGGCGATCTGCCGGAAGAACAGGCCGTAGCCCCCGGAGAGGGTGTTCAGGATGGACTCGTGGAGCGCGGTGAGCTCCAAGGGGTGCGGCGGCGGCAGGAGCAGGGGTGCGGTGTCGGCGAGATACAGGGAGACCCAGCCGTCCTTGCCGGGCAGCGCGCCCGCCCCGGCCCACACCACCTCTCCGGCGGCGGTGAGTTCGTCGAGCATGGCCGGTCCGTACCCCGCTACCCGGGAGGGCAGGACGAGCTTCTCGAGCGCGGATGCGGGCACCGTCGCCCCCTGCAACTGCTCGACGGCACGCACCAGGCCGTCGACGCCGCGCAATCCGTGACCGCTCAAGTGCTGCCACTGGGGCAGGAACTGGGCGAGCGCGGACGGCGGCACCGGCTCCAGCTCATGCCGCAGAGCGGCCAGGGAGCGGCGGCGCAGCCGGCGCAGGACGGTCGCGTCGCACCACTCCTGGCCGATGCCCGCCGGATGGAACTCTCCTTGTACGACCCGTCCGTTGGCGGCGAGCCGCTGCAGCGCTCCCTCCGTGACGGCCGCGCCGAGGCCGAACCGGGCGGCGGCCGTCGCCGAGGTGAAGGGACCGTGCGTGCGTGCGTACCGGGCGGTGAGGTCGCCCAGGGGGTCCTTGACGGGCTCGGTGAACGCCTCGGGGACGCCGACCGGAAGCGCGGTGCCGAGCGCGTCGCGCAGCCGGCCCGCGTCCTCGATCGCCGCCCAGTGGTCGGCTCCGGCGATCCGGACGCGGATCGCGCGGCGGGCCGATGCCAGCTCATCGGCCCACTCCGGCTCGGCCCCGCGCTCGGCCAACTCGGCGGCGGTGAGCGGTCCCAGGAGGCGGAGCAGATCGGCGACGCCTTCGGCGTCCTTGACGCGGCGGTCCTCCGTGCGCCACTGGAGCTCCTGCTCGAGCTCGGCAAGCACCTCCGCGTCGAGCAGCTCCCGCAGCTCGGCCTGGCCGAGCAGTTCGGCAAGGAGACGCGAGTCCAGGGACAGGGCCGCCGCCCGCCGCTCGGCGAGCGGTGAGTCGCCCTCGTACAGGAACTGCGCCACATATCCGAACAGGAGCGAGCGCGCGAAGGGCGAGGGCTCAGGTGTGGTGACTTCTACGAGCCGGACCTTGCGGGACTCGATGTCGCCCATCAGTTCCGTGAGTCCCGGTACGTCGAAGACGTCCTGGAGGCACTCCCTGACCGCTTCGAGGACGATCGGGAACGACCCGAACTCGCTGGCCACCTGGAGCAGTTGCGCGGCGCGCTGGCGCTGCTGCCACAGGGGGGTGCGCTTGCCGGGGCTGCGGCGGGGCAGCAGCAGTGCGCGGGCGGCGCACTCGCGGAAGCGGGAGGCGAACAGAGCCGAACCGCCCACCTGGTCGGTGACGAGCTGATTGACCTCGCCCTTGTCGAAGGCGACGTCACCGGCTCCTACGGGTGCCTGCTCGGCGTCGTACTCCAGATGCCCGCCGGAGGGCTCCTGGTCGAGCAGGTCGAGGCCCATCAGATCGGCGTCCGGCAGGCGCAGGACGATGCCGTCGTCCGCGTGCATCACCTGGGCGTCCATGCCGTACCGCTCGCTGAGCCGGGAGCCGAGGGCGAGTGCCCAGGGCGCGTGCACCTGCGCCCCGAACGGGGAGTGCACGACGACCCGCCAGTCGCCCAGCTCGTCCCGGAACCGCTCGACGACGATCGTGCGGTCGTCCGGGATGTGGCCGCAGGCCTCACGCTGCTCGGCCAGGTACGTCTGGACGTTGTCGGCCGCCCAGTCGTCGAGTCCCGCGGCCAGCAGGCGTACGCGCGCGTCCTCGCGCGACAGCGAGCCGACCTCCCGGAGGAACGCGCCCACCGCACGGCCCAGTTCGAGCGGGCGGCCCAGCTGGTCGCCCTTCCAGAAGGGGAGCCGGCCGGGGACGCCCGGGGCGGGGGAGACCAGGACGCGGTCACGGGTGATGTCCTCGATGCGCCAGGAGCTCGTGCCGAGCGTGAACACGTCGCCGATACGCGATTCGTAGACCATCTCCTCGTCCAGCTCGCCGACGCGGCCGCCGCCCTTCTTCGGGTCGGCGCCGGCGAGGAAGACCCCGAAGAGGCCGCGGTCGGGAATCGTGCCCCCGGAGGTGACCGCGAGGCGCTGCGCGCCCGGCCGTCCGGTGACCGTGCCGGCGACGCGGTCCCACACCACGCGCGGACGCAGCTCCGCGAAGGCGTCCGACGGATAGCGGCCCGCGAGCATGTCCAGGACGGCCGTGAACGCCGACTCCGGGAGCGAGGCGAAGGAGGCCGCGCGGCGGACCAGGGCCAGCAGGTCGTCGACCTGCCAGGTGTCCAGGGCGACCGTCGCGACCAGCTGCTGCGCCAGGACGTCCAAGGGGTTGGCCGGGATGCGCAGCGACTCGATGGAGCCGGTGCGCATCCGCTCCGTGACCACGGCGGCCTGCACCAGATCCCCCCGGTACTTGGGGAAGACGACGCCGGTGGAGACCGCGCCCACCTGGTGTCCGGCACGGCCGACGCGCTGCAGTCCGGAGGCGACGGAGGGCGGCGACTCGACCTGGACCACCAGGTCGACCGCGCCCATGTCGATGCCGAGCTCCAGGCTGGAGGTGGCGACGACGGCCGGAAGCCGGCCCGCCTTCAGGTCCTCCTCCACCTGGGCGCGCTGCTCCTTGGACACCGAACCGTGGTGGGCGCGGGCGAGGACCGGCGGGGCGCCCTTGGCGGCGCCCGACTCGGCCATCACCTCGGCGGGGGAGTGGTCCTCGGGGAGCGGCTCGCCCGTCGCGCGTTCGTACGCGATTTCGTTGAGCCGGTTGCACAGGCGCTCCGCGAGGCGGCGGGAGTTGGCGAAGACGATCGTCGAGCGGTGCGCCTGGACGAGGTCGGTGATGCGCTCCTCGACATGGGGCCAGATCGAGGGCCGCTCGGCCGCCTGGTCCGAGTCGGCGACCGGGGAACCGCCCAACTCCCCGAGATCCTCGACCGGCACGACCACGGAGAGGTCGAACTCCTTGCCGGACGGCGGCTGGACGATCTCCACCCTGCGCTGCGGGGACAGATAGCGCGCCACCTCGTCCACCGGGCGGACCGTCGCCGACAGGCCGATACGGCGGGCGGGCCTGGGCAGCAGCTCGTCCAGCCGCTCCAGGGAGAGCGCGAGGTGCGCGCCGCGCTTGGTGCCCGCGACCGCGTGGACCTCGTCCAGGATCACCGTCTCGATGCCCGTCAGCGCGTCCCGCGCGGCGGACGTGAGCATCAGGAAGAGTGACTCGGGTGTGGTGATCAGGATGTCCGGCGGGCGTGTGGACAGCGCGCGGCGCTCGGCGGGCGGGGTGTCGCCCGAGCGGATGCCGACCCGCACCTCGGGCTCGGGCAGGCCCAGGCGCACCGACTCCTGCCGGATGCCGGTCAGCGGGCTGCGCAGATTGCGCTCCACGTCGACCGCGAGGGCCTTCAGCGGTGACACGTACAGCACGCGGCAGCGCTTCTTCGGGTCGGCGGGCGGCGGGGTCGATGCCAGCTGGTCGAGGGCGGCGAGGAACGCGGCCAGCGTCTTGCCGGAGCCGGTCGGCGCGACCACCAGCACGTCCGAGCCCTCCCCGATGGCCCGCCACGCCCCGGCCTGCGCGGACGTGGGCGCGGAGAAGGCCCCCGTGAACCAGCCGCGGGTCGCGGGGGAGAACTCATCGAGGGCGCTGTGGGCACCGGATGCGGACCTGACCATGACCCCATCGTGCACCCCGCCACTGACAACGGCGCCGACCTGCGGAAAAGGGCCTGCAAAAGGGCTTGCGCGGCTGTCGCAGAATGGGGGACATGGCAGCTTTGGCGGAGCAGGCGCGGCACTGGCGGTACGCGGAGCTGCCCGGTGTCGATCTGCTGCGGGCCCGCTATGTCCGCAAGACGTTCGTGCGGCACACCCACGAGCACTTCGTGATCGCCGCGATCGCCGAGGGCGTCGACGTCTTCCACCACGGCGGCGCCGACCAGCACGCGGGGCCGGGAACGCTCGCCCTGATCAATCCGGACACCATGCACACGGGCCGGGCCGGTGTGCCCGAGGGCTGGCGGTACGGCGCGGTCTATCCCTCGCCGGAGCTGGTCGCCGAGATCGCCGGGGAGACGACGGCCATCCGGGGTGCGCCCGGCTTCATCCGCCCGGTGCTCGACGATCCGTACGCCGTCGCCCTCGTGCACCGCGTGCTGCGCGCGGCGGAGGAGGGCAACGCGCTCGCCGCCGACACCCTGCTGCGGGTGGCTGTGACGCGGCTGCTGCGGCTGAACGGCGGCCGGCTGCCGCAGCGCGCCGTGCGGACGGCGGGGGCCAGGACGGCGGCACGCGCGCGTGCCGTCCTGGAGGAGTGTCTGGTCGACCCGCCGAGTCTGGAGCGGCTCGCGGCCGACCTCGGGGCCAGCCCCTTCGCGCTGCTGCGGGCCTTCCGCGACACGTACGGCATGCCGCCGCATGCGTGGCTCACCGACGCGCGCGTCAGGCGTGCCCGCACTCTCCTGGACTCGGGAACGGCGCCCGCCGAAGCGGCCGTCGCGGTGGGATTCACCGACCAGCCGCACCTCAACCGGCACTTCACCCGGATCGTCGGGGTGCCGCCGGGGGCGTACCAGCGGGAGCGCAAGAACGTACAAGACCCGGAATCCACCCTCCCCGTAGCGTCCGGGATGTGGCAGAACAGATAACCCCCGCGGACATCCGCGCCAAGGGACCAGCAGATGAACCAGCCGGTGCGGGAGCGGGCGAACCGGCACCGGAGAAGCCCGATTCAGCCGTCGTGCGCGACGCCCTCGGCGTCGGTGTCGCCGTCGGACTCTCCGGCTTCGCCTTCGGCGTCACTTCGGCCGGCAGCGGCCTCACCGTGCTGCAGACCTGCGCGCTCAGCCTGCTGGTCTTCACCGGGGCCTCGCAGTTCGCGCTGGTCGGTGCGCTCGCGGGCGGCGGGAACCCGTTCACGGCCGCCGCGGGGGCCTTCTTCCTGGGTGTACGCAACGCCTTCTACGGACTGCGCCTTTCGCAGCTGCTCGCCCTCCCGCGCGCGGTGCGGCCCTTCGCCGCCCACTGGGTGATCGACGAGACCACGGCCGTCTCCCTGGCACAGCCCACGCGGCGCGCGGCCCGGATCGGCTTCACCGTGACGGGGCTCAGCCTCTACGTGCTCTGGAACCTCACCACGCTCCTCGGCGCCCTCGGTGCCGAAGCCATCGGGGACACCGACGCGTGGGGCCTCGACGCCGCGGGGCCCGCGGTCTTCCTGGCGCTGCTCGCGCCGATGCTGCGCACGACGACGGAGCGCGCCGTCGCAGCTGTGGCGGTCGGCCTCGGGCTCGGACTGCTGCCCGTGCTGCCCGCGGGCGTTCCCGTTCTGGTGGCCGCTCTCGCGGTCCCGGCCGTCCTCTACGTAGAGGGACGCAAGGCCCGTGACAGCCGCCCGGTTCGTGACGACGAGCGGAGGGCGGACCGTTGAACATCTGGATCGCCATCGGCGTGACCTTCGTCGGCTGCTACCTCGTCAAGCTCGCGGGGCTGCTCGTGCCCGCAGGTGCCCTGGAGCGGCCGCTGGTCAGGCGCATGGCCGCCCTGCTGCCCGTGGCCCTGCTGGCGGCGCTCACGGCCCAGCAGGCCTTCGCCGATGGCCGGGTGCTGGTCCTGGACGCCAAGGCGGCAGGGCTCGCCGCGGCGGCCGTGGCGCTGCTGCTGCGCGCGCCGTTCCTCGTCGTCATCGCGGCGGCTGTGGCCGTCACGGCGGGGCTGCGGGCGCTGACCGGCTGACCACCAAGGCCGTCGGGACGGTTCGCTGAACTCCAAGGCCGTCGGGACGGTTCAAAGATCCCGTGGGTAATGTGACGCGTCACAACGGCGGCCCTGGGGAGGAGACACCGTGGCGCTGTCCTCCGAAGCCCGGTCCCTCGCGGCGCGATGCGAGCCCCGGGTCAACGAACTGGCCCGCCGGATGGCGCGCGAGTCGTTCGAGGAGCTGCCGGGCTACGCCGAGCTCCCGGACGACGTGAAGGACCTGGAGATAGCCGCCACCGCCCGCCACGGAGTGCGCCTTTTCCTGCGCCGCATCAATGACCGGCCCGGCAGCCACCGGGTCTTCCGGGAGCGGGCCGCGCAGCGCGCCGAGGAGGGCATGCCGCTGCACCTGCTGCTGCGTACGCACGCCCTGGGCGTCTACGTCCTGTGGCAGGCGCTGCGCGACGTGGCGCGGCCCGGTGAGGAGGCCGCCCTGGTCGAACTCGTGGACGTACTCCTGCAGTCGCACCCGGCCATCGTCGGGACCGTGGCCGAGACCTACCTGGACGAACGCTCGGCCCTGGAGGCCGAGCAGCGCGCCCAGCGCAGCTCCCTGGTCCGCGGCCTGCTCGACGGGATGGTCCCGCCCGGCCATGTGCTCCTCGACCAGCTGCGCCTCGCGGGGCCCGTCCTGGTCCTCGCGGTCGGCCTCGACGGAGCGCCCACCGAGGGTCCCGTGGCGGTACGGCGTCGGCTGCGGCGCGTGCAGACGGCCCTGGACCACGCCTTCGGGACGGAGGTGCTCGCGCTCCTCGACGCCGACGGCGGCCGGGTCATCGTCCCCAAGGAGTGCCGTCCCCCGGAAGATCTGCCGCGCCGCCTGAGCAGGGCCTGCGAGCTTCCGGTGCGGGTGGCTGCCGTGGACGCGGCGGGGCCCGAAGCCGTGACCGTCGCGGCCCGTACCGCGACGGAGATACTGCGCATCACGCGCGCGTGCGGGATGCCCCCGGGCCTGCACCGCATGGATGACGTCCTGCTCGAGTACCACCTCTCCCGCCGCAACGAGAGCAGCCACCTGATCTCCGCACTGCTCGACCCGGTCGCCGACCGCCCCGAGCTCCTGGAGACGCTGCGGGTCCACCTCGCCCATCAGCAGGAGCGCAGGGCCACCGCCGCCGCCCTCGGCCTGCACCCCAACACCGTCGACAACCGGCTCGCGAAGATCGGCGAACGGACCGGCATCGACCTGTCGGCACCGCGCGGCACGGCCCTGGCCATCGCGGCGCTGCTGCTCCGGGAGGCCGAGAGCGTCCCGTCAGCCGATGGACCGTCCGTACGCCCGTAGAGTGCGCAGCGCCTCGATGGTGACCATGGGGCGGGCCTCCAGGCCGGTGCCCGGCGCCCACTGCCGCCAGCGGATGGGCCAGCCGCCGTCGTCCTGTTGCTCCTGCTCCAGGTGGTCCAAGGAGAGCGCCATCTCCTCGTCGGTGAACCACGCGCGCGCGAGCGACTCGGGCGCCTTCGCGTAGTCGTACGCGAAGTGGTGCTCGCCCGGTGCGTAGCCCGGAGCGACCGGGTACGCGTCGAGGCGTCCGGGGTCGAGCGCCACGAGGAGCTGCTCCCGGGCGAGCCTGCCCAGACGGTCCGCGGCCGCCTCCGCGCGCGGGCGGTCCGGTGCCCCGTCGAGGAAGGCGACGGCCGCCTGGATCTCGTACGGATGTGACTTCTCGAGCGACTCGACGGCGGCCCAGCAGAAGTCGGTCGCCCGGAACAGCCAGGCGTGCCACACCTCGTTGCGGTGCAGCAGACCCACCACCGGACCGGTGGCGAGGAGCTCGCTCGGCGGGTCGTCCACGATCGGCACGAACGGGGCGCACGGATAGCCGCGCTGGCTGGGATGGACCGCCGGAAGGGCGCCGTCCGGCGTGGACACCGAGGTCAGATAGCGGCACACGCGCTCCACGCGCTGTCCGCCGCAGCGCCGGATCGAGTCGAGGACGCGCAGCGCGTGCCCGGTGTGCAGGGGCTGGCTGACGGGGCCGCGCAGATCGGGCTCGAGCGCGTGGCCGTACCCGCCGTCCTCGTTGCCGTAGGCGGCCAGGGCGGTCTCGACCGCGTCGGCGAACGGTTCGGCGCTGCCCGAGCCGCTCAGGAAGTGGTAGGCGAACCGCCGCTGCTCCAGTACGCGCGCGGTGAGCCAGACGAAGTGCTCGGCGCGGGCGACCGGTGAGGGCGCGGCATGCGGGGAAGCTCCGGTTTCGGCCATGCACAGACCGTAGGCCGGAAAGGGCCTTCGGGAAGCCCCCTGCGTCCGGCTGCACTCTCTAGGGCGCGATACTGGGGTCATGCGGTTGACGGTGTTCTGGGAGCGGATGGCCGACCACTTCGGGGCGGGGTACGCCGACTCCTTCGCGCGTGATCATGTGATGGCGGAGCTCGGCGGGCGCACCGTCCATCAGGCGCTGGACGCGGGCTGGGAGGCCAAGGACGTCTGGCGCGCGGTGTGCGGGGCGATGGACGTACCGGCTGAAAAGCGCTGACCCGGGACACTTCACAGCCCTCCGGCAGCCGTCACAGGCGCACGGAAGCGCGAAGACATGGGGGCGGCGGCTGATTGTCGGCGGCGTGGGCGAGACTTGCACCGTGGCATCGACAGACGAGACCGCGCAGGTCGCCCAGGACGTAGCTCCGCTCGGCACGGCGCCGCCCGCACAGCCCCCGAACGGGGCCCGGGCCGGGCGAGGTGCCAGCATGCCGCGCTGGCTGCCGCGTGCCATGGTGCTCGCCCTCGCGCTCTTCGCCTGTTTCCAGCTGGGCAGTTGGGCCTTCCACCAGCTGACCGGGCTGCTGATCAACGTCCTGATCGCGTTCTTCCTGGCGCTCGCGGTCGAGCCCGCGGTGAGCTGGATGGCCGCGAGGGGGCTGCGCAGGGGCTTCGCCACCTTCCTGGTCTTCCTCGGCGTCCTGGTCGCGAGCGCGGGCTTCATCACGCTGATGGGCTCGATGCTCGCGGGCCAGATCGTGGACATGGTCGAGGACTTCCCCGACTACCTCGACAAGGTCATCAGCTGGATCAACCAGACGTTCCACACAGACCTGTCCCGTGTCGAGATCCAGGACAGCCTGGTCCACTCCGACTGGCTCCAGAAGTACGTGCAGAACAGCGCCAGCGGCGTCCTGGACGTGTCGGCGCAGGTCCTTGGGGGCCTCTTCCAGCTCCTGACGGTCATGCTGTTCTCGTTCTACTTCGCGGCCGACGGGCCCCGGCTGCGGCGCGCGCTGTGCTCGGTGCTGCCGCCGGCCAAGCAGGCCGAGGTGCTGCGCGCCTGGGAGATCGCGGTCGACAAGACCGGCGGCTATCTCTACTCGCGCGGCCTGATGGCGCTGATCTCCGGAGTCGCGCACTACATCCTGCTGCAGTCCCTGGGCGTGCCGTACGCACCCGTGCTCGCGGTGTGGGTGGGCCTTGTCTCGCAGTTCATCCCCACCATCGGCACGTATCTGGCGGGCGCCCTGCCGATGCTGATCGCCTTCACGGTCGATCCCTGGTACGCGCTGTGGGTGCTGGTCTTCGTAGTGGTCTACCAGCAGTTCGAGAACTACGTACTGCAGCCCAAGCTCACCGCCAAGAGCGTGGACATCCACCCGGCGGTCGCCTTCGGGTCGGTCATCGCGGGCACCGCGCTCCTCGGCGCGGTCGGCGCGCTGATCTCCATCCCGGCGGTCGCGACACTGCAGGCCTTCCTGGGGGCGTACGTGAAGCGGTACGACGTCACGGACGACCCGCGCGTCCACGGACACCGGCGCAGGGGCGGAGCGCCTCTCCTGGCGCGCATGCGACGTGCCCTGCGCGGGCCGAACGAGCCGGGTGCGGCGTCGGAGGCGGAAGAGGAGGCGGGAGTGGGCCCGCAGGCGGGTCCGGACGAGCGTCAGCAGGCGAAGGGCGAGCGTCAGCAGGCGAAGGGCGAGCGTCCGTAGGCAAAGACCGCCCAGATCCCGGAGGCGAGAACGGCCGCCCCGTAGCAGCCGACGGCCGCCGTCATCACCCGCTTCCGTGTCCGCTCGCTCCAGGAGGTGCGGGACATCAGCCAGGCCAGGGCGGGCAGGACCAGGACGGCGTGCAGACTCACTCCGTGGAGCGGCTTGAGCGCCGCCGTGGAGTGATATGCCGACTCCTGGTGGCCGGTCCGGGTCAGGAACACCCCGCGCGCGATCATCGCGGCGCCCGACGCGAGGGCGACGAGCAGAACGGCGAAGCCGGCCCGGAGCGCGAGATCCATGCCCGTGGGCCCGGTGGGGCGGTGCCTGAAGGAAGCGATCGCGAACGCCGACAGCAGGACGACGAGGATGCCGCCGCCCACCGCGAGGGACAGGGACACCGCGGAGTCGAATCCGGTCTCCATGTTGAGATGCGACGGCACCTTGCGCCACGCCTGAAGCGTGATCCCGCCGACCTCCAGGACGCAGTCCGCGGCGAAGAGGACGAGCAGCGCGGTCCGGGTGCGGGCCCCCATCCGCAGATACGACGTCACCCAGGCGACGGCGATCAGGGTCAGGCCGAAGGAGAGCCCGAAGGTGACGGGCTTGCGCCAGGAGACGGGCCCCTCCCAGGGGCCGCCGTCGACGGCGAAGACCAGCAGGTGAGCGAGGCCCGAGAGGATCAGGGCGGCGCCGGTCAGATGGCTGACGCGTTCGGCCGGGCGCGCCGAGCGCCACAGGGCGGGCAGGGGAGACGTCCCCGTACGGCTTTCCATGAGGTCAAGCCTGGTGCGGAGCCGCCCGCCGGTCGTCGTCCGGCCGAAGGCAGCGGCCGTACGCCCGGGGGAGTAGCCGCGGGGCCTGCGAAGGCCGAGCACTGTCACCGAAAGCTGCTTCATTACCGAAAGCTGTTTCATTCTGGAGGCTCAGACCGACGAGAAGGAGGCAGCGATGATCGCGAGGGTGGCCGTGTGGGAGCCGATGCCGACTGACGACCGGGACTGGGTGCTGGATGCCACCGCCGCCGTGCCCGGCGTCCATGGCGCGTACCACCTCGTCGACCCCGCCACGGGCAACGGGCTGTCTGTCGCCTTCTTCGAGGACGAAGACGCAGCCCACGCCGCACGAAAGGCGATCGAGAAACGGGCCGAGGAGATCGGCTGGAACAACGCCCCGCACCCGGCACCCGTCTCCCAGACGATCTATGAGGTCGTCCGGCACGTGTAGCGCGGCAGGGAGCGTGCGCCCGAGATGCGATGGTGCGCCGCTGAGTCTTCGATGGCACTTCGGCGGCACTTCGGCGGCGCTTCGATGGCACAGGAGACTCTCGGTGGTGCCGCGTGGTGCGCTTGACACCAAATTCGAACATCCATTCTTATAGGGTGTCTGGCGGCGTTTTCCCGGGGATTTCGCGGGGGGATGCCCGGAGCTCCGGCCGGTTTCGGCGGGGCGATCGCCCCGAGTTATCCACAGGCTGGACGGCCGTCGGGGCGGATTGTCAGTGGCAGGCGCTAGCGTCATTGACGTGAAGCGATCGACACAAGCAAATCGGGTGGAACCCATGGCAGGAACCGACCGCGAGAAGGCGCTGGACGCCGCGCTCGCACAGATTGAACGGCAGTTCGGCAAGGGCGCGGTCATGCGCATGGGCGAGCGGCCGAACGACCCCATCGAGGTGATCCCCACCGGGTCGACCGCGCTCGACGTCGCGCTCGGCGTCGGCGGCATCCCGCGCGGTCGTGTGGTGGAGGTGTACGGACCGGAGTCCTCCGGTAAGACGACGCTGACGCTGCACGCCGTGGCCAACGCCCAGCGCGCGGGCGGCGCCGTCGCCTTCGTGGACGCCGAGCACGCCCTCGACCCCGAGTACGCGAAGAAGCTCGGCGTCGACATCGACAACCTGATCCTGTCCCAGCCGGACAACGGCGAGCAGGCTCTGGAGATCGTCGACATGCTGGTGCGCTCCGGCGCCCTCGACCTGATCGTCATCGACTCCGTCGCGGCTCTGGTGCCGCGCGCGGAGATCGAGGGCGAGATGGGCGACTCGCACGTGGGTCTGCAGGCCCGCCTGATGAGCCAGGCCCTCCGGAAGATCACCAGCGCGCTCAACCAGTCCAAGACCACCGCGATCTTCATCAACCAGCTCCGCGAGAAGATCGGCGTGATGTTCGGCTCCCCGGAGACCACGACCGGTGGCCGCGCGCTGAAGTTCTACGCCTCCGTGCGGCTCGACATCCGCCGCATCGAGACTCTCAAGGACGGCACCGACGCGGTCGGCAACCGCACTCGCGTCAAGGTCGTCAAGAACAAGGTCGCGCCGCCCTTCAAGCAGGCCGAGTTCGACATCCTCTACGGCCAGGGCATCAGCCGCGAGGGCGGCCTGATCGACATGGGCGTGGAGCACGGCTTCGTCCGCAAGGCGGGCGCCTGGTATACGTACGAGGGCGACCAGCTCGGCCAGGGCAAGGAGAACGCCCGTAACTTCCTGAAGGACAACCCCGATCTCGCCAACGAGATCGAGAAGAAGATCAAGGAGAAGCTGGGCGTCGGCGTGAAGCCGAAGCCGGAGGAGCCGGCCGCCGAGCCGGGCAAGGACGCGGCGGGCGCGGCCGAGGACGCCGCCAAGACGGTGCCCGCACCGGCGGCGAAGGCCACCAAGCCCAAGGCCGCAGCGGCCAAGAGCTGATCCGTGACACGGCGAACCGACTGGGCGGAGCACACCGTCCCCGAGCACCACACCGCCCCCGTGGGCCAGGGCTTCGCGGACGGTGCGGATCAGGGCGGCGCCGGCCAGGGTGGTGCGGGTACCGGCTCGCGCGACGGCGGCAGGAGCGGCGGCCGTCGTCGTCGGCGAGGCGGCTTCGGTGACGGCCGGGGTGACAGCCGGGGCGACGGCCAACAGGACAGCGGCCCCCCTTCCTCGTCGAGGGCCGAGAAGGGGGAGCCGCCGACGGGGGATCCGGCT
This sequence comes from Streptomyces sp. NPDC059037, assembly GCF_042740015.1. Classification (NCBI taxonomy): domain Bacteria; kingdom Bacillati; phylum Actinomycetota; class Actinomycetes; order Kitasatosporales; family Streptomycetaceae; genus Streptomyces; species Streptomyces sp. NPDC059037. Next base: position 9,669 of record NZ_JBHYIG010000040.1, on the reverse strand, counting down.
GAGCGGGCGCGGGCGATCTGTCTGCGCCTGCTCACCGGAACCCCGCGTACGCGCAAGCAGCTCGCGGACGCCCTGCGCAAGCGGGAGATTCCCGAGGACGTGGCGGACGAAGTGCTGACCCGTTTCGAAGAGGTCGGGCTGATCAACGACGGTGCCTTCGCGGGCGCGTGGGTGGAGTCCCGGCACCACGGCCGGGGCCTGGCCCGGCGGGCGCTCGCGCAGGAGCTGCGGACGAAGGGCGTGGACGCCACGCTGATCGAGGAGGCCGTCGGACAGCTCGACTCGGAGCAGGAGGAGGCGACCGCACGCGAGCTGGTCGCCCGCAAGCTCCGCTCCACGCGAGGCCTCGACCGCGACAAGCGGCTGCGCAGGCTCGCGGGCATGCTCGCCCGCAAGGGCTACTCGGAAGGCCTCGCGCTGAGGATCGTCCGGCAGGCCCTGGAGGAAGAGGGCGAGGACGGGGAAGACCTCGGGTACGACGGGGGTTGAGCGACCAGGGCCCTCGCGGGGGTGGGGCTCAGGTCAGGGCCGGGCAGCGCGGTGCGAACCGCGGCCCGGCCCTTTCACGTACTCGCCCTCAACTCGCCTGCTGCTCCTGGGGGGTGGGGTTAACCCCCCACTGAAGACGCCGGTCCACCGCACTGCACAGCTCCCTGTGCACAGGAAACTGTGTACGCATGGCAAAGCAACCCGGCACGACCGGCTCCGCGCCGGAAGGTGGGGCGGAGCCCGCATCGGACGGCGCGACCGGCGCGGCCCTGCAGGGCGGGACCGAAGCCGTCCCGGAGGGCGGGACTGACGCGGTCCCCGGAGACGAGCCCGAACTCGACGCAGCGCCCGAAGGCGAGCCCCAAGCAGCCCCCCAGCGCGCGGCAGCGCACCACGCCCCCGAAGAGCTTCGCGATCTCCGTGTGCTCAAGGCGCTCGCGCAGCCCCGGCGGCAGCAGATGTTGCAGCACCTCACCGTGCACGGTCCCGCCACCTCCGCGACCCTCGCCAGGGACCTCGGCCTGAACACCGGGGCCACCAGTTACCACCTGCGTGAACTCGCCCGCTACGGCTTCGTCGAGGAGACCGGGGGCGCGGGGCACGGCCGTGAGCGCTGGTGGCGTGCGGTCCCCGGCGATCGGCGCTTTCCGCCGCGCAGCAGGCAGAACGCCGAGACGCGGCTCGTCATGGACGAGTTGAACCACCTCTCGTACGCCGCCGACCTGGAGCTCTTCGAGCAGTTGCAGCGGGACGGCGGCCCCGAACTCGGCGAGTGGGCCGACGCGTTCCCGTACTCGCGCGGCACGATCCGGCTGACTCTGCCCGAACTCCGCGACTTCTTCGAGGAGTACATCGCCCTGCTCAACCGCTACAAGCGCCCCGACGCCGAAACGCCGGCCGACGCGCGCACCGTGCTCACCCGGCTCCTGGCCTTCCCGGCACCCGAACTCCCGGACGAGCCCGCCCACCCCTCCGCACCCGATGCACCCTCCGCACCCGACGCACCCGGTACACCCGATGCACCCTCCACGCCTGATGCACCCTCCACACCCGACGCCACCGAACCCGAGGCCACATCATGATGCTGCGCTACGCACTGCAGACCGTCCGAGCCCGCAAGGGCGGATTCCTCGGTGCCTTCCTCGCGCTGATGTGCGCCGCCGCGCTCATCACGGCTTGCGGCACCCTCCTGGAGACGGGCCTGCGGGGCACCGTCCGGACCGAGCGCTATGCCGCGGCCCCCTTGGTCGTCTCCGCCGACCAGAACGTCCACCAGACCACGGTCAAGCACAAGAAGGGCAAGACCAAGGTCAAGCACAAGGCCAAGCCGATCGCCGAACGGGCCTGGCTGCCGGACGACATCGAGCGCAAGCTCCGGGGCACTCCCGGTGTCCACGAGGTCGTTCCCGAACTCACCTTCCTCGCCGAGCCGTTGACGCGCACGTCCGGCGACCACTCCGACAAGCCCGTGTACGGTCACTCGTGGCGATCGGCCGCACTCACTCCCTTCCGTCTCGTCGAGGGCAAGGCCCCACGCGCCGCCGGCGACCTCGTCATCGACCGCGACCTCGCCGACCGCGCCCGCCTCGAGCCGGGAGACCGGCTCACCGTCCAGTCGACACAGGCACCGCGCACCTACCGGATCACCGGAGTCGCGGCCCCCGCCCAGGGCGCGCTCGCCCACCAGACGTCGCTCTTCTTCTCCACCGGCGAGGCCGAGCGGCTCGCCGCCCACCCGGGACAGGTCACCGCCTTCGGCGTCGTACCCGCCAAGGGGACCGACACGGGAGACCTCAAGGTGGCGGTCACCCACGCGCTCAGCGGAACGAAGGCGCAGGTCAGCGCCGGAGACGACCGCGGTCCCGTCGAATTCCTCGACGCGGCGAGCGCCCGCGTCAAGCTGGTCAGCATGGGCGGCGCGATGGGCGGCACATCCCTCCTCGTCGCCATCCTCGTGGTCGTCGGCACCTTCGCCCTCTCCGTGCAGCAGCGCCACCGCGAGCTCGCCCTGCTCCGCGCCATCGCCGCCACCCCCAAGCAGATCCGGCGGCTCCTCGGCCGCGAGGCCCTGATCGTCGGCGCGGCCGCAGGCATCCTCGGCTCGCTCGCCGGAATCCCGCTCGGCGGCAGGCTGCACGGCCGGTTCGTGGAGCTGGGCGCGATCCCCGCCACGCTGGAGCGTTCCGTGAGCTTCTTCCCGCCCATGGCAGCCATGGGCGCGACGCTCTTCGGGGCCTGGGCAGCCGCCCGCGTCTCGGCCCGCCGCATCGCCAGGATCCGCCCGGCGCAGGCACTCGCCGAAGCACGCGTCGAGCGCTCCGGGCTGCCGTGGAGCCGCGTCGTCGCGGGGCTCGTGATCCTCGCCGGAGGCGTCGTACTGGTCGCCCTGCTCAGCGTTCTGCGCACCGAGCCCGCGTCGACTCCCGTGACGTTCCTGGCCGTTGTGGTCCTCTCCTGCGCCATCGCGCTCCTCGGCCCGCTCCTGGTCAAGGCGGCGGCCGCCCTGATCCGCGGCCCGCTGCGGCTCTCCGGTCCGGGCGGCCGCCTCGCGCACGCCAACCTCCGGGGCAACGCCGCCAGGATGGCGGCCGCCGTCACCCCGCTCGCCCTCCTCACCGGCATGACCTGCACCGTCCTGTTCGTCCAGCCCACCCTCGGCGACGCGGCCCGCGCGCAGGCCCGCGAGGGCATCCGCGCCGACTGGGTCCTGGCGGCACAGGGGCCCGGCGTCCCGGCCCAGGCCGCGCAGAAGCTGCGTACGACCGAAGGCGTCGAGGCCGCCACCGAAGTAGTCCGCACCACCGTGCGCGTAGGCCTCGACAAGTACCCGGCGCAGGGCGTCAGTACGGCCGGTCTCACCCGCACCTGGGACCCGGACGTCACCGCCGGAACCCTGAAGGGTTTCGGCAAGGACAGCGTCGCCGTCAGTGAACTGGCCGCGGACCAGCTCGACTTGAAGCCCGGAAGCACCCTGAAGCTCACGCTCGGCGACGGCACGAAGACCGAGCTCAAGGTCGGTGCCGTGTACGCGCGCGGGCTCGGGTTCGGCGATCTGACCATGGCGCACGACCTGGTCGCCCGCCACGTCGACAACCCGCTCGCCGCCACAGTCCTGATCAAGAGCGACCGTACACAGGAACAACTCGCGGCAGGGGTCCGGAAGTTCCCGGGCGTGCAGGTCCTCGCACCGACCGAGGCCGACAACCTCCAGGCCGAACGCCAGCAGGCGAACGCCGAGGTGAACTACCTCGCCATGGGCCTGATCCTGGCTTTCACCGCGATCGCCGTGGTCAACACCCTGGCCATGTCGGTCTCCGAACGCGTCCGCGAGTTCGCGATGCTGCGCCTCGCCGGCGCGAGCCGCCGCCAGGTCCTGCGCATGCTGCGCACCGAAGCACTGTCCGTGCTGCTCATCGGCACTGCCCTCGGCAGCGGCATCGCCCTCGCCGTCCTGACGGCCTTCAGCATCGGCATGACGGGCAGCGCGGCGCCCTCGGTCGCACCCTTGGTGTACGTCTCCGTGGTGGCCCTCGCGGCACTGCTCGCCCTCACCGCGACCGGGCTCCCCGGCCGCGTCGCCCTGAGGCCGCGCCCCGTGACGGTGGCCACGGCCAAGGAATGAGCGTCACCGCTCGACGGGAAGCCCGGCCGCCTTCCACGCCTGGAACCCGCCGATGAGATCGGTGGCGTGCCGCAGCCCCAACTGCCGCAAGGAGACGGCCGCCAGGCTCGACGCGTAGCCCTCGTTGCAGACCACGACGAGCCCCCCGCCGGGCCCCCCCGGCCGCGGGCCGCGGCCCCGTACCTCCCCCCCGAGGCGGCGGGGCGCCGCTGTGGTGGTGTGGGCCTGCGCTGCCGTGGTCAGCGGCAGTTGACCCACTTGTTGGAGAGGATCTTCAGCTTGTGGTTGGCGTTGCCCTTCTCGCCGCGGGGCTGCGTGCCGATGTACTTCGTGTAGTTCTTGCCCGCGTAGAGGGCCACGTCGCACTTGCGGCCGTTGTTGTAGCCGGACCAGGAGCCGCCCGCGAACACGGCGAACCTGGACAGGTCCTTGTTGTTGTACTGGACCTTCTGCATCCGCCCGGTGAAGTTCTTGCCGGACCAGACGCACAGCCAGCCCTTGGGGCAGTCCGACGCGCCCTTGGCCTCGACGCCGGCCGGAGCCGCGCCGCCCCCTGTGCTCGCCATCGCCACGCCGCTCGCCGAGCCGCCCATGAGGGCGAGCGAGGCGATGCCGATGCCGACGGTCCTGCGCGTTGCCGTGATGTTCATGTCTTCCCCCGAAGAATTCACGGTGATGTGGAGGGCGGCGCGGGGTGGACCGCGCCGCCCGTTGTGCACTGATGACGATGCGGGACGGCGGGTGCGGACCGCCAGATCCGCCGGTGCGATCAGGCACGCGCGGGACGTCCCGGGCGCTGACCTGCGGGTCCCTGGTGCGTGGGACGGCTTGCGCGGGACGGCTGAGACCGGCCGGATTCGGCAGGACGCCGGAACTGCCGCCGAGCGTTCGGGCATCCTCTACTTCAGGGACTGAAGGACATGGGGTGGAACATGTCTCGATGGAAGGAGCTGCCCGACTCGCTTGACCCGCGGGTGCGGCAGTTCGTCGTAAGGCTGCGCAGGCTCAAGGACCACAGCGGTCTTGGCCTGGCGGCGTTGGCGTCCCGGACGGGGTACAGCCGTTCGTCCTGGGACAGGTATCTCAACGGCAGGTCACTGCCTCCCGCGGAGGCGGTCGAGGCGCTCGCGCGGGCCTGCGACACCGAACCGGCGCCGCTCCTTGCGCTGCGTGAAGTGGCCGCGGAGGGCCGGGAGTCGGACGTCGAGACGGGCGCCCCGGTGGGGGAGAGCACCCCGGCCGCGGCTGCCGTGCGCCGCCCGGTGCCCTGGCTCGCGATCGTGCTGTCGAGCGTGTGCACGGCGCTGGTGATGCTCGCCGTGTTCGCGCTGCTCGCACCCTGGGAGGAGGAGAGCGACGCCAAGGGGGACGACAAGCCGTTCACGGGTGAAGCCCACCCGGAATTCGGCGAGTTCGAGTACAAGCCGGGCAAGACCTATGAGTGCGAGGTGCGGCGCGACGACAACGGCCTGCTGTACGCGGGCTACAGCCGCACGCGCACGGAACTGATCGAGCGGTTGTCCACCCGGTGGTCCGTGGTGGAGGCGCAGTGCCTCCTGGAGCACCGCGAGGCATCGCCCGGAGTCGCCGACGGCGCGTTCGGCAACAACACCGAGCGCGCGGTGAAGCGGATCCAGGACAAGGCGAACATCGCGGTCGACGGCAAGATCGGCCCCGACACGTGGAAGGTGCTGCGCAAGTGACCAGCCAGGAACGGCCGTCGGAGTGTGTACGTCTCGCCGAGGCGCTCCGCGAACTGCGGGCGGCCGCGGGGCTGAGCCTGGCCGCACTCGCGGCGAAGACGCCGTACAGCAAGTCGTCGTGGGAGCGCTACCTCAACGGCAAGACGCTGCCGCCCCGGCAGGCCGTCGAGGAGCTGTGCGTCCTCGCGGGCGAGCGGCAGGACAGGCCGCTCGCCCTGTGGGGCCTCGCGGAGTCCGCGTGGAGCGGCCGCGCCGGCGTGGGCGCGGCGGGGCCCGCCGGAGCGCGGCGCGAGGAGCCGCGTGACGTGGCCGACGCGCCCACGCCGGAGGCCGACGGTGAGCCGGGCCCCGCCGAGCGCGGGCGCTGGCGCTCCACCGGATTCCTCGCCGGGACGCTCGGCGGTCTCGCCGCCGTCGCGGCAGGGGTGCTCCTGGTCGTCTGGGGCTTCGGCGGCAGTGGCACGGACGCGGAGGGCGCGCCGACCAGCGTCAACTCGGGCCCCGCACCCGGCTGTTCGGGCGACTCCTGCACCGGCAAGGACGCGGAGGCCACCCGCTGCTCCGGCGCGGCGAACCCGCCCGGCACGCTGGCCGAGCACCGCTTCGGCGGCGGCACGGTCGTCAAGGTGCGGCGCTCCGTGGAGTGCGGGGCGGTGTGGGCCCGGATCGACCGGGGGCGGGTGGGCGACCGGGTCGAGATCGTCGCGCCGGGCATCGGCACCCAGCAGACCGAGGTGCGGGACCGGTTCGACGAGGAGGGTTCGCTGCCGACGCCGATGGCCGCCGCGCGGCGTGACGAGCTGGCGGATGTGCGGGGCTGCCTGGTGCGGGACGGTGAGCGGCAGTGCTTCGGAGCCGGCGGGAAGACCGGGGATGCGGGGAAGTAGCCCATCGGGAAACGCCCGGGAAACAAGACGGCGCCCGTCCTCTCCCCCGTGGGAGGACGGGCGCCGCCGGTCTGTGGGGGCCGCTTTCAACGAGTTCCAGCGTCATGCCCGCGCCAATTCTGTTCAAGGGATGCCTTGCCCCTGTGGCACGGAGGTGACCATTCCGCAACGGTGTGCGAAGCCCGCAACAGGTGCCGACCGGGTGCGGAGGGAACCACTTCGGGCCGTCCGACCGTCATGTGGGCAAACTGGGCACATGCTGGGGGTGAAGCATGAGTGCTGCCTGGCGGCCGCTGCCGGAGGGACTTCCCCCGGAAGTGCGGCACTTCGTGGAACAGCTGAGGCTGCTCAAGGACCGCACCGGCCTGAGCCTGGTCGCGCTCGGCAAGGAGACCGCGTACAGCAAATCCTCCTGGCAGCGCTACCTCAACGCACAGCAGCCACCGCCCCGCCGGGCGGTCACGGCGCTGTGCGAGGTGGCGAAGGAGGACAGCGAACGGGTCTGCGCACGCTGGGAGTTGGCGGTGCGCGTGTGGCCGCGGGGTGCGGCGGGGGGCGCGGATCCAGCCCCGCGCGTCGTGCTGAGCAAGGAGGGCAAGCGCGCGAAGCCGCGCAGGCGCGCCGCGTGGACCTGGCGTTCCATCGCCGGTCTCACCGCGTTCCTCATCCTCATGGTGCTGCTGGAAGGCCTCCTGAGGAATCTCATGAGCTAGGGCCGCCATGCGGTGGCGGCCCTGGTCGGGGGTGCGGGTAGAGCCGGGGGTCAGCCACGCCAGTTGTACGCGGCCTTCTTCCACTCGCCGTCGATCTTCACGTAGTACGTGCTGCCGAGGCGCTTGAAGGTGACGTCATGCTTGTAGCCGCTGTACGTGACGCGGCCGTTGTAGCCCGGGCCGTCCAGATAGTCGTCCGCGACGCCGAACGTCTCCTTGCCGGCGATCCCGTCGACGTCCTCCACGTCCTCGCGCTGCTGCCACCACTTGGTGGCCGACTCGGTCTTCCGGCCGAAGCTGCCGTCGATGTCCCACTTCTTGAACGTGTGCCGGTTGCCGTCGCTGTCCTTCCACTTCGCCCCGTCCGCGTACAGGACGGTCTGCCAGAGCCGCGTGGCGTTGCTGTTCGCGTGGCTGTGGCGGGAGAGGTCGCCCTCGTCGCCCCAGTCGTTGTACGCGGCACCCTTGCCGTCGATGACGTGCGGACCGCTCGCCTGCGCGAGCGATGCCGTGCCCCCGAGCGCGAGCGCGGCCCCCGCCGTCACGGCGACGGCCGAGCCGAGCAGCCGCTTCGACCTGCCCTTGCTGATGCGCATCTGATCCCCCTAGGTGGTGCGTTGACCCCTCCGATGCTGCCTCCGGCCCGCCGTTCATAAAAGGTTCAACAGGTGCATTCGGGATGCTTTGGGACGTCCCGGGCCGCTAGCTGGGGTTCCGCATTGTGATGCGGGACAGCGGTGGGACACTGGACGTCGGCCCGCGAGGAGTGCGACGGTGCACGCCAGTGGCCCGAATGCTCCCGTGCGCCCCCAGTCTGGGAACTGACATCCTGACTTCTGGCATCCCTCTGGGTAGTCCATGACAGGGGTGGCGGGGGCTGCTCCTTGGCAGGGCAGGGGGCTTCACGCGCGGGGGCAAGTAGGCACGTACGGGGGGAATAGGGGGAGTAATGCCTCGTTGGAAGGCGCTACCGGATGAGCTTGATCCGGAGGTCAGGGAGTTCGCCAATCAGCTGCGCAGGCTCGTCGACCGCAGTGGTCTGAGCATTGCCGCGGTGTCGGACCGCACCGGGTACAGCAAGACGTCGTGGGAGCGCTATCTGAACGGGCGGCTGCTCGCCCCGAAGGGTGCGATCGTCGCGTTGGCCGAGGTGACGGGCACCAACCCCGTGCACCTCATCACCATGTGGGAGCTCGCGGAGCGCGCCTGGAGCCGCTCCGAGATGCGCCACGACATGACCATGCAGGCCATCCGGATCTCCCAGGCGCGGGCCGCGCTCGGGGAGCTGGGGCCGAACCCGCCCAAGGGCAAGGGCAAGGGCGGTACGGGCACGGCGCGGGGCGGCTCGGCGGGCGGCACAGGCACCGATGTCGACGCCGGTGGCCGCGGCGGCCGGAGCATGACGGGGGTCGCGGGCCCGGCGGGCGTCGCGCCCACGGCGCCTCCGCAGGCCTCGCCGTCCGGCGCGGGCGTGGGAGCGGGCGTGGGAGCCGGTGCGTACGGGGCTGCTTCCTCGTACGGCGTCGGGGACGGCGGCCGGGGGCCCGTCGTCGCGCCGCCCGGTACGCAGGAGCCGCGCCGTGGCGGTGGCTCGCCCGACGGGCAGCGGCGGCGCAGGAAGCTGACGATGTTCCTCGCGGGGACGGTCGGCGCGCTCGTGGTCATAGCCGCGGTCTTCTTCCTGACGGACTTCGGCAAGGGCGACAAGGACGACGAGGGCGCGAAGCCGCCGGCCTCGCCGACCACGAGTGACACGGATCTGCCCGCGGGCGTCGAGTGCAGCGGCAAGAGCTGCACCGGCAAGGACCCGGAGACGATGGGCTGCGGCGGCGAACTGGCCAGGACGACGACGCGCGCGACGGTCGGCAAGGCGCTGATCGAGGTCCGCTACAGCAAGGCCTGCGGGGCGGCTTGGGCGCGGATCACGCAGGCGGCGGTGGGGGACAAGGTGACGATCTCCGCCGGCTCGGGCGCCAAGCAGGCGGGGACCGTGAACGCGGACTTCGACGCGTACACGCCGATGACGGCGGTGAAGGACGGGGCGTCGGCGGAGGCGTGCGCGACGTTGAAGTCGGGCGTCACCGGCTGCACGAAGTAGGCGGACACGACGAGGCGGACGGGCTGCCGGGTAATCGGGTGGGTGGGCGGGAAAAGTCCGCTGGGTGGGCGGGAAAAGTGCGCCGAGCAGAGGCGGCGCGGAGACCCAACGAACGGATCACCCGCGCCCCCGGCGCGACCCCACCCCCCCCCCCCCA
>NZ_JBHYIG010000039.1:29359-43224 GCF_042740015.1 Streptomyces sp. NPDC059037 | reverse complement strand
TTTTTAATGATCCGGCGACCCCCGATATCTACACTTGATTTGTCGTCGGCTGCGTCAGATTTGTTTAAGAGACTGGTTCCGGACCTTCGGCGTTACTTGTGGCCCACCGCCTCCCCGTACAGCTTGCGGTCCACCGCCTTCTCCTCCGGGACCTTGTCGCCCTCGGCGACGCCCGCGGCCTCGTACGCGTCCTGGAGCCTGTCCGTCGTGCCCGAGCGGATCTCCCAGTCCATGCGGAGTGAGGGAGTCGACTTCAGGACCGACTCGTCGGTCTTCAGGAGCTTCGCCAGTTCGGAGACGAAGGCCTTGTCCGCCTTGTAGTCGCCGGCGAAGTAGGTGTTCACCGTCCTGATGTACGCGCGGAGCAGCGCCACGCCCGCGTCCGGGTCCTTGGTCAGGAGACCGGGGCCGAACAGGAGGCCGCCGAGGGGTTCGCCCTGGGGCTGGCCGCCCAGGAAGGCGTACCGCTTGTCGCCGTCGACCTTGCGCCAGACCGGGTCCAGGAGCCAGGCGGAGTCGGTGCCGCCGTTCTGGAGGGCGGTCAGGACGTCCGCGGAGCCGAGCTGCTGGAACTGGATCTTGTCGAGGCCGCCGCCGTGCTTCTTCAGGGCCTTGCTCATGGGGTACGAGATGACCGACCCCTTGCCGATCATGGTGCCGAGCTTGCGTCCCGCCATCGGCACGTGATCCGCGCTCTCGCCCTTCTTCAGCTTCACCCACAGGCCGCTCTGGGACTTCGGGTCGGGGGAGAAGTTCCCGGCCGCCCACTTGATGGTGAAGCCGCTGGTGATGCCGTTCATCACGGCGGCCTCGGGGGCGGCCCACTGGGCGTCGATGTCTCCTTTGGCCAGGAGGGGGAGCGCGTCGGGGGTCGGCAGGACCTTGAGGTGGACGTCCAGGCCCTCCTTCTTGAACTCACCCTTCTTCACGGCCATGTGGAGGGGTGCGACGTACTCCGCGCTCAGCGTGCCGGTCGCGATGGTCAGGCTGCGTTCCTTCTTGAGGGGCTGCGGGGCGGGTGCGCCCTTGGCGCAGCGGGCCGGCTTCCGGTCCGGTGCCAGGTCCGCCGGGTCGGTCCAACTGCCCTTGCCGCAGCCGGGAACGGCCTTGACCGTGCGCGGCTTGGCGGCCGGCGAGGAGTCCGTGGTGTCGTCCTCCTTCGCGCAGCCCGCGGCGGCGAGCAGCGAGCCCGCCACCAGCAGGGTGGTCAGAGCGGTGGTACGGGTGCGGGTACGCATGGGGCCTCCGAGCGCATTCGTACGTACGGTCATGACTGGCTTCTGCCTCGGTCGCGCGGTGCCCACGGGGTGAGCAACCGGCCCGCGATCCGCACCAGTTCGGAGAAGACGACGCCGAGGACGGCGACGCAGACGATGCCGACGAACATCACGTCGTTCTGGAACAGCGCCCGTGAGTCGAAGATGAGGTGGCCCAGGCCGTCCGCCGCCGCGATCTGTTCCGACGCGACGATGACGAGGACCGCGACGCCCGCCGCGATCCGCGCTCCGACCAGGACGGCGGGGAGGGACGCCGGCAGCAGGACGTGGCGGAACATCTGCCACGGCGACGCCCCGAAGACCTGGCCGGCGTCGCGGTGTCCGGACGGTACGGCGAGCACCGCCGCCATGGTCGAGATCCAGACGAAGAAGAAGACCGTGGCCGCGACGAGCGCGATCTGCGGGCCCTCACCGAGGCCGAACATGTTCAGGAAGACGGGGAGAAGCGCCAGTTTCGGTACGACGTACAGGGCGTCCAGGAGCGGTTCCAGTGCGGCGCGTACGAGCGAGAGGGAGCCCATGAGCAGGCCGAGGGCGTAGCCCGTGACCGTGCCGATCGCGTATCCGGCGAGGACGCGTTTGAGCGTGGCCCAGACGTCGGGCCACAGCTCGCCGTCGGCCGCGCGTTCCCAGCCGTCCTCGATGATCGTCTGGGGTGCGGGGTAGACGCGGTCGTCGATCCAGCCTTGCGTGGCGGCGAGCTGCCAGAGCAGGACCAGGGCGAGCGGGACGGCGACGGCTAGGCCGAGCTCCAGGGTGCGGCGTCTGCGGTGGGTACGGGTGGGGTGCAGTTCCTGGGGGCCGGGGCGCCTGACCAGGATGCCTTCTTCTGGGGCGTGGGCTTCTTGTGGGTTGCGTACGTTCTTGGTGTCCGCGCTCATGCCGGGACCGCCTCTCGGCGGACCTCGCCGCGCAGGAGTTCCCACAACTCGCTCTTGAGGGCGGCGAATTCGGGGGTGGAGCGGATGTCTCCGGTGCGGGGGCGGGGGAACGGCGGGCGGTGTTCGGCGATGATGCGGCCGGGGCGGGCCGACATGACGAGTACGCGGTCGCCGAGCACGATCGCCTCTTCGAGGCTGTGGGTGATGAAGAGGGTGGTGGTGCGGGTGGTCTGGGTGAGGTCGAGGAGTTCGTCCTGGAGGATGGTGCGGAGCTGGGCGTCCAGGGCCGCGAACGGCTCGTCCATCAGGAGGATCTCTGGCTCCACGGCCAGGGCGCGGGCGATGGCGACGCGTTGGCGCATGCCGCCGGAGAGGGTGGCGGGGTAGGCGTCCGCGAAGTCGGCGAGGCCGAGGCGGGTCAGCAAGGCCGTGGCGCGGGCGTTCGCCTCGCGGCGGGGGGTCTTCTGGATGTCCAGGCCGAATCTGACGTTTGCGTGGACGGTTTTCCAGTCGTAGATGCCGTAGTCCTGGAAGATCATCGCTGCGGGGCGCTGGGCGGTTGTGCGGATCTTCAGCTCGCCTCTGCTGGGGCGCAGCAGGCCTGCGGCTATGCGGAGGAGCGTTGATTTTCCGCAGCCGGATGGGCCGACCATGCAGGTGAACTCGCCGGGGGCGATTCTCAGGTCCACCGGGCCTAGGGCCTCTACGGATTTTGCGCCGCGGCCGAAGGTTCTTGTCACTGCGTGGGCTTCTAGTTTCGGAGGGTGCGGATCTCCCACGGGGTCTCCTTGCGGAGGGCAGGCGGATTCTCTGGGCGCCGCCGAGAATATGACGCACCGTCAGATTCTGGAAGAGGTCTGCTCTGGCTGGGATTCGCCTGTCGTCTGCGGACCGTGGTCGGTTTGTGTCCACCCGTTCCGCCGTGCGGAACGCCTGCCCACAAACCGACGACCCCGGCGCCACGAGGTGCCGGGGTCGTCGTGAACGTAGGAAAGGAGCTTTACGCCGCAGCGCAGCTGGGGCACGTGCCCCGGTAGGTGACCTCTACTCCCTCGACCGTGAAGCCGAAGCGCTCTGAGGCGGGGAGGCTGGTCAGGGGGTTGCCTGTGGGGTGGACGTCGCGGATCGCGCCGCATTTGGCGCAGACCAGGTGCTGGTGAGGGGTGTGCGCGTTCGGGTCGTAGCGCTTCGCCCTGCGGTCCGTCGAGACCTCAAGGACCTCGCCGAGGGTCACCAGTTCGCCCAGGGTGTTGTAGACGGTCGCCCGGGAGATCTCGGGCAGCTTGTCCACGGCGCGGGCATGCACCTCGTCGGCCGTCAGGTGGACGTGCTCGCCGTCGAGGACCTCGGCCACGACGCGCCGCTGTGCGGTCATGCGCCAGCCGCGTCCGCGCAGTCGTTCCAGGAGGTCACTCATAAGGGCCACCTTAACAGGGAGTGGGACCAGGTCCCGAACAGGTGTGACTTTGGATGCTTACTTGACTTAGACAAAGTCCATCGTAGGATCGAGTACGGCAAACGCCAAGGGACAGGACTTGCAGGAAATACGCAGGAGGCGCACGTGACGCAGGGACCGCTCACCACGGAGGCCGGCGCGCCGGTCGCCGACAACCAGAACAGCGAGACCGCGGGCGTCGGCGGTCCGGTACTGGTCCAGGACCAGCTGCTGCTCGAGAAGCTCGCGCACTTCAACCGCGAGCGCATTCCGGAGCGCATCGTGCATGCGCGCGGCGCCGGTGCGTACGGCACCTTCACCCTCACCCGTGACGTCTCGCAGTGGACGCGAGCCAAGTTCCTCTCCGAGGTCGGCAAGCAGACCGAGACCTTCCTGCGCTTCTCCACGGTCGCGGGCAACCTCGGTGCGGCCGACGCGGTGCGTGACCCGCGGGGCTGGGCGCTGAAGTTCTACACCGAGGAGGGCAACTACGACCTCGTCGGCAACAACACCCCGGTCTTCTTCATCAAGGACGCCATCAAGTTCCCTGACTTCATCCACACGCAGAAGCGCGACCCGTACACGGGCAGCCAGGAGGCTGACAACGTATGGGACTTCTGGGGGCTGAGCCCGGAGGCCACGCACCAGGTGACCTGGCTCTTCGGCGACCGGGGCATCCCGGCCTCGTACCGCCACATGAACGGCTACGGCTCGCACACGTTCCAGTGGAACAACGAGGCCGGCGAGGTCTTCTGGGTCAAGTACCACTTCAAGACCGACCAGGGGATCGAGAACCTGACGGCTGCCGAAGCCGCGAAGCTCGCCGGTGAGGACCCCGACTCCCACCAGCGCGACCTGCGCGAGGCCATCGAGCGCGGCGAGTTCCCGAGCTGGACCGTGCAGGTGCAGATCATGCCGGCGGCCGACGCGGCGAACTACCGCTTCAACCCGTTCGACCTCACCAAGGTGTGGCCGCACGAGGACTACCCGCCGATCGAGATCGGCAAGCTGGAGCTCAACCGCAACCCGGAGAACATCTTCGCCGAGGTGGAGCAGGCGATCTTCAGCCCCGCGCACTTCGTGCCGGGCATCGGTCCCTCGCCCGACAAGATGCTCCAGGGCCGCCTCTTCGCGTACGGCGACGCGCACCGCTACCGCGTCGGCATCAACGCCGACCACCTGCCGGTGAACCGCCCGCACGCCACCGAGGCGCGCACCAACTCGCGTGACGGCTTCTTGTACGACGGTCGGCACAAGGGTGCCAAGAACTACGAGCCGAACTCCTTCGGCGGTCCCTTCCAGACGGACCGGCCGCTGTGGGTGACGTCCGCCGTCACCGGTGGCACCGGCAACCACGAGGCGCCCTCGCACGCCGAGGACACCGACTTCGTACAGGCGGGCAACCTCTACCGCCTGATGTCCGAGGACGAGAAGGCGCGGCTGATCGAGAACCTCGCGGGCAACATCGCGGGTGTCTCGCGCGACGACATCGCCGAGCGCGCGATCGACAACTTCCGCCAGGCGGACGGTGACTTCGGCAAGCGTCTGGAAGCCGCGGTCCAGGCCCTGCGCGGCTGACGGGGTTTGCCGTAGGGAGAAAGGGCGGGCCGGATCCCTCGGGGTCCGGCCCGCCTTCCGTATTCGAAAGAAGTACTGCTCAGGCCGTCAGCGTCGGTGTGCCCCTCCGGTTCGGCGCCCAGCAGCGGATGATGTCGCGGACGGAGACGATGCCGGTCGGTTCGTTGCCGTCCATCACGATCAGGTGCCGGAAGCCGCCGTGCGACATGGCGTCCGCGGCCTCCTCCAGGGTCCACGCCGGGGTGGCGAAGACGACGTCGGTCGTGGTGTGGGTGCCCGCGGTCTCGATGTCGGGGTTCTGTCCCGCGCCCAGCGAGTTGAGGACGTCGCGCTCGGTCAGGATTCCCAGGCCGCAGGTGTCGGGGTCGAGGACGACGGCCGCGCCGACGCGGCGCGTCGACATCAGCCGGGCCGCCTGGCGCAGGGTGTGGGCGGGGCCGATGGTCAGAACCATCGTGCTCATGGCGTCGCGGACGAGCATGGGCTTGAGCCACCTCCTGGGTGGATCGCTACGAGAAGCGATTCACAAGTTCACAAGTGGGGGGACTCTCAGAGTCGCAGCCATGCGGGTCGTCAACAAGGGGGCGCGTGCTGCCGGTTCAGGGCGTGCACCCATGTGGCGTACGCCGTCAGTAGCGCTGGTTGAGGTAGCCGAGCAGCTCGTCGTGGAGCAGGCCGTTCGACGCCGCCGCGTTGCCGCTGTGCGGGCCCGGGGTGCCGTCGAGGCCGGTGAAGGTGCCGCCCGCCTCCGTCACGATGATCGCGTTCGCCGCCATGTCCCAGAGGGAGAGCTCGGGCTCCGCGCTGATGTCGACCGAGCCCTCGGCGACCATCATGTACGGCCAGAAGTCGCCGTAGCCGCGGGTGCGCCAGACCGCGCGCGTGAGGTCCATGAAGCCGTCGAGGCGGCCCTGCTCCTCCCAGCCCGTGAGCGAGGAGTACGCGAATGACGCGTCCTGCATCCGCGAGACCTGGGAGACCTTGAGCCGGGTCGCGGAGGTCAGGCTGCGCCCGGTGTACGCGCCGCCGCCCTTCGCCGCCCACCAGCGGCGGCCGAGCGCGGGCGCCGAGACGACGCCGACGACCGGCTGGTAGCCGCCCTCGCCGGCCTCCATCAGGGAGATCAGCGTGGCCCAGACCGGCACGCCGCGTACGTAGTTCTTGGTGCCGTCGATCGGGTCGATCACCCAGCGGCGCGGGCCGGTGCCCTCGATCCCGTACTCCTCGCCGAGGATCGCGTCGCGCGGCCGGGCGCGCTGCAGCGAGGAGCGGATCAGCTCCTCGGCCGCTTTGTCGGCCTCGCTCACCGGCGTCATGTCCGGCTTGGTCTCGACCTTCAGGTCGAGCGCCTTGAACCGGTCCATCGTCGCGGCGTCGGCGGCGTCCGCGAGGACGTGGGCGAGACGCAGATCATCGTGGTAGTCGGGCATGGGTGAACAGTATCGATCTCGATCTGCCTGAGCCACAGCGCCGTATGTCCGGGCCATTCCCGGACATGACGCATACGGAGCGGGCTCGCGCCGGAGCTATTGACAGTGCCCCCGAGCGCGTCAACTCTGGCCGCAGAGCCGCTCGGCCCATGGAGGCGACGATGCCTGCAGCTCGGGAATCCTTACTGGACGCGGCCTATACGGCGCTCGCCCGCCGCCCGTGGCCGGGGGTGCGCATGGTGGACGTCGCGGCGGTGGCCGGGGTGTCCCGGCAGACCCTCTACAACGAGTTCGGCAGCAAGGACGGCCTCGCGCGCGCCCTGTTGAGGCGCGAGACCGACCACTATCTGCACGGAGTGGAGCGCGCGCTCGCCACGGAGGGCGGCCCCGTGGACCGGCTCGCCGCCGTGACCTCCTGGACGATCGGCGCGGCGCGCGCGAACGCCCTGGTGCGGGCCATGCTCACCGGCTGCTGGGGCGAACGCCTGCCCGTGCCGAGCCGCCCCGGGGTCTCCTCGTCGCCCGTGCCCGCGCAGCGGCGCGCGGACGCCGGTGTCCCGACGTCAGCCGAACTGCTCGCCCTCGTACGGGACAAGGCGGTGCACGCGCTGAACGGCAGGGCCCGGCCGAAGGACACCGAAGAGCTGGCCATGGCCTGCGAGAGTGCCGTGCGGATGGCGCTTTCGTACGTCATCGCGCCCTCGCCGAAGGGCGAGGACCCGGTGGAGCTGGTGCGCGGGGTGCTCGGTCTGTGGAGCAATCCGTGAATTCTGTGGAGCAATCCGTGGCGGCGCCCGGTGTCAGTGCGCGGAGCCCGAGAGCTGGAGGCCGATGACGCCGACGATCACCAGCGAGATCGAGACGAGCTTGAGGGTGGAGACCACGTCACCGAGGAAGATCATTCCGTAGATCGCGGTGCCCGCGGCGCCGATGCCCGTCCAGACCGCGTACGCGGGACCCACGTCGAGCTTGCGCAGGGCGAGGGTGAGCAGGCCGAAGCTGCCGAGTGCGAAGGCGGCGAAGGTGATCGTGGGCCAGAGTCGGGTGAAGCCGTGCGAGAGCTTCAGGCAGACCGCGAAACCGGTCTCCAGGAACCCGGCGACGATGACCAGCAGCCACGCCATGTATCTGCCTCCCGCAACTGAACGTTCCGTGACCGCTTCGCCTGGCTTGGATCAGGCTTGGTGCGATTATGCACTTGCCACTGTGCCCGGGGCGCAAACAACGGTGAGGTCAGTCGCCGTCGCGTCGCTCCCGCGTTGCGAGCAGCCTGCGCAGTGAGTAAAGACGCGCGGGATCCGCGTGACCGTCCGTCACCCACTGGTCCAGGGCGCAGTCCGGCTCGTCGTGACTGCACGCGCGCGGACAGCCTTCCGTGCCCGACTCCAGGTCGGGGAAGGCGTGGATGACGCGGGACGGGTCGACGTGGTGGAGGCCGAAGGACCGTACGCCCGGAGTGTCGATGACCCAGCTGTCGGAGCCTTCGAGGGGGAGCGCGAGCGCGGACGTGGTGGTGTGGCGGCCGCGGCCGGTGACGGCGTTGACATGGCCGGTCGAGCGCCGGCGGTCCTCCGGGACCAGCGCGTTCACCAGCGTCGTCTTGCCCACTCCGGAGTGGCCGACGAACGCGGTGATCTTGCCGTCGAGCAGCTCGTGCACCTGGGCGAGCTCCGCGCCGTCGGTGAACTCCTCGCGGCTGGTGACGACATAGGGCACGTCGAGCGTGGAGTACGTCTCCAGGATCTTGTCCGCCGACGCCAGGTCGGACTTGGTCAGGACGAGGATCGGCTTCAGGCCGCCGTCGAACGCCGCCACGATGCACCGGTCGATCAGGCGCGGGCGCGGCTCCGGGTCGGCGAGCGCGGTGACGATGGCCAGCTGGTCGGCGTTGGCGACGACCACCCGCTCGTAGGGGTCGTCGTCGTCCGCCGTGCGCCGCAGGACCGACGTACGCGGCTCGATGCGCACGATCCGCGCGAGGGTGTCCTTCTTGCCGGAGAGGTCGCCGACGAGCGCGACCCGGTCGCCCACCACCGCTGCCTTGCGGCCCAGTTCGCGGGCCTTCATGGCCATCACGATCCGGTCGTCGACCAGGACCGTCAGACGCCCCCGGTCGACGGTGAGGACCATGCCGTCCGACGCGTCCTCGTGCTTGGGCCTGATGTGGGTGCGGGGGCGGTTGCCCTTGCGGTTGGGGCGGACGCGGATGTCGTCCTCGTCGGGGTTCTTTCCGTAGCGGCGCATGTCTGGATCAGCCCGTCAGTTCCCGAGCATTCCGGTCCACAGGTCGGGGAAGTCGGGCAGCGTCTTCGCCGTCGTCGCGACATTCTCGATCTGTACGCCCTCCACCGCGAGGCCGATGATGGCGCCCGCGGTGGCCATGCGGTGGTCGTCGTACGTGTGGAAGATCCCGCCGTGCAGCCGGCGCGGGCGGATGTGCAGGCCGTCGGCGGTCTCCGTGACGTCACCGCCCAGTTCGTTGATCTCCTTGGTGAGCGCGGCCAGGCGGTCCGTCTCGTGCAGCCGCAGGTGGGCGACGCCGCGCAGCGTCGAGGGGGAGTCGGCCAGGGCCGCGACGGCCGCGATGCCGGGGGTGAGCTCGCCGACCTCGCTCAGGTCCACGTCGATGCCGTGGATCGAGCCGGAGCCGGTGAACACCAGGCCCTGCTCGGTCAGCTCGCAGGAGCCGCCCATCTCCGTGAAGATCTGGCGCAGCGCGTCGCCGGGCTGCGTGGTGTGCGCGGGCCAGTCGGGGATCGTGACCGTGCCGCCGGTGACCAGGGCCGCCGCCAGGAACGGCTGGGCGTTGGACAGGTCCGGCTCGACGGTCAGATCGCGGCCGAGCAGCGCGCCGGGGGTGACCCGCCACACGTTCGGCTCGCCGCCCGACTCCGGGGTGTCCACCTGGGCGCCGATCGCGCGGAGCATGTCGACGGTCATCCGGATGTGCGGCATGGAGGGCAGCGCGGAGCCGGTGTGCCGCACCTCGACGCCCTGGTTGAAGCGCGGGCCCGAGAGCAGCAGGGCGCTCACGAACTGCGATGACGAGGAGGCGTCGATCTCGACCGGGCCGCCGTCGATGCCACCGCCGCCGTGCACGGTCAGCGGGAGGGCGCCGCGGCTGTCGTCGTCGATACGGGCGCCGAGGGCGCGCAGCCCGTCGATCACGCCGTGCAGCGGCCGCTCGTAGGAACGGGGGTCGCCGTCGAAGCGGATCGGTCCGTCGGCCAGGGCCGCGACCGGCGGCAGGAAGCGCATGACCGTGCCCGCGTTGCCGACGTCGACCGTGGCCGGGCCGTGCAGACCGGAGGGAATGACGCGCCAGGCCTCGCCGGAACCGTCGGGGCCGACGCCCTCCTCGATGCCGACGCCCATGGCGCGCAGGGCGCCCGCCATCAGGAGCGTGTCGCGGGAGCGCAGGGGGCGGCGGAGCCAGCCCGGCTCCGCGGCGAGGGCGGCGAGGACGAGGGCGCGGTTGGTGACCGATTTGGACCCGGGCACATGGACCGTCGCGGCGACGGCTCCGCTCGCGTGCGGGGCTGGCCAGAGGGTGCTGTGCGCTGGGTTCACGGTCATGCCCACACTTTAGTGGCTGACGGTGACGCCGGATCTTGATCAAATGTGGTGAAACCCAGGCGAAACAGAGAACTGGTAGAGGCCAGAGCCCTGCTGGACCTCTCAGATCCCCGCAGGATTTCTCACAGACCGAGCAGCCAGCGCCCTCCGCCTATCAGTGAGCACAGTGAGACGGCGTGGAAGAGGAAGAGCCACATCCCCGCCGGGACATGCGTGAGCCGCGACAGCTGGTCCGCGTCCGAGTCGCCCGCGCCGCCCGCCCGTCTCCCACCACCACCCTCAAACGACGCTCCGCGACTGAACATCTGCCTGCGCTTGGACTGCAGCTCGAAGGCGGGACGTACGCCGCCCAGGAGCAGGAACCACACCACCACGTACGCGAACGCCGCCTGCACCTGCGCGCTGGTCAGCCAGGAGACGAGCAGGAACGCGCCGCCGGTGATGACCATGGTGAGGGCGCCATACGCGTTGCGGATCATCACCAGCATCACGAGGAGCAGCGCCGTCGCGATCCACAGGAACGCGGTGATGTGCCCGGCGGCGAGCAGTGCCGCACCGCCGAGGCCGAGCAGCGGCGGCGCGGTGTAGCCCGCGGCGGCGGTGAGGATCATGCCGATGCCGGTGGGCTTGCCGCGGCTGACGGTGAGGCCGCTGGTGTCGGAGTGCAGCCGGATGCCGTCGAGGCGGCGCCCGGTCAGCAGGGCGATCAGGCCGTGGCCGCCCTCGTGCGCGATGGTGATCGCGTTGCGGGCGACCCGCCAGACGCCGTGCGGCAGTACGACGGCGAGGGCGACGACGCCGGTGACGATCACCAGCCACTCGTCGGGCGCGGCCTGCGTACCGAAGACCCGGTCCCAGAGGTCGGCCAGGCTGGCGTTGGCAGTGGATTCCATATGGCTGGACCGGCTCCTCTGGTCGTACGGGGTCTGGCAGTCTGGCACGTATGTGCGGACGGTATGCATCGAGTCGTAGGCCCGAGGATCTCGCAGGAATCTTTGAGATCGAGAAGTGGGAGCCAAAGGAGGCGCTCGCCCCCGATTTCAACGTGGCCCCCACCAAGGAGGTCTACGCGGTCCTGGACCGTCCACTGAAAGACGCCGACGACCGCCGCCCGGTTCGCCAGCTGCGCACGCTCAAGTGGGGCCTCGTGCCGTCCTGGGCCAAGACGCCCGAGGGCGGCGCCCGGATGATCAACGCGCGCGCCGAGACCGTGTACGAGAAGCCCTCCTACCGCCGGGCCTTCGCCGCCCGCCGCTGCGTCATCCCGGCGGACGGCTACTACGAGTGGGTCACCGCCGCCGGCGAGCGGGAACTGGAGGTCGAGGGCAAGAAGAAGCGGCCGCGCAAGCAGCCGTACTTCGTGACGCCGGCCGACGGCTCGGTCTTCGCCATGGCCGGGCTCTACGAATTCTGGCGGGACAAGACGCTGCCCGACGAGCACCCCCTGGCCTGGTGGGTGACCTGCACCGTCATCACCACGGAGGCGGAGGCCACACCCCTGGCGGTCGCGCCGAAGGAGGGGCCGCGCTCGCTGGCCGACATCCACCCGCGGATGCCGCTGATGCTGACGCCGGACCGCTGGGACGCCTGGCTCGACCCGTCCCGCACGGACGTCGACGACCTGCGGCCGCTCCTGGAGCCGCCGCCGCACGGCCTGATGCGGGCCTACCCGGTGTCGACGGCGGTCAGCAACGTACGCAACAACGGC
This sequence comes from Streptomyces sp. NPDC059037, assembly GCF_042740015.1. Taxonomy (NCBI): domain Bacteria; kingdom Bacillati; phylum Actinomycetota; class Actinomycetes; order Kitasatosporales; family Streptomycetaceae; genus Streptomyces; species Streptomyces sp. NPDC059037. The sequence goes on along the minus strand of NZ_JBHYIG010000039.1, from coordinate 31,339 downwards.
CCGGAGCTGCTGAAGGAGCTGGAGGGGCCCGAAGAAGGCACACTCTTCTGATGTGACCAAGAGTGAGATCGTCCAGACCGACGCCGGTGAGGCGCGCATCACCTGGCACCCCGCGCCCAAGAGCAAGGCCCGGCTGGTGCTCGCCCTCAGCCACGGCGCCGGCGGCGGCATCGAAGCACGCGACCTGAAGGCCATCGCCGCCGCCCTGCCCGCGCACGGCGTGAGCGTCGCCCTCGTCGAGCAGCCCTGGCGCGTTGCGGGCAAGAAGGTGGCCCCCGCGCCGAAGACGCTGGACGTCGGATGGCGCGGACTGTGGCCGGCGCTCGCCAAGCCCGGTCTCCCGGTGATCGCGGGCGGCCGCAGCGCAGGGGCCCGCGTCGCCTGCCGCACCGCCACCGAACTCGGCGCCGTCGCCGTGCTCGCCCTCAGCTTCCCGCTGCACCCGCCGGGCAAGCCGGAGAAGTCACGCGCCGACGAGCTGCTCGGCGCCGGGGTGCCCACCCTCGTCGTGCAGGGCGGCAACGATCCCTTCGGGAAGCCCGCCGAGTTCCCTGAAGGGACGTACGAACTGATCGAGGTGCCCTTCGGTGATCACGGGTTCGCGATCCCGAAGCGGGCCGACATCAGTGAGGCCGAGGCCATGACGATCATCACGGATGGCGTCGCACGGTGGACGGGAATGTTGGGTGCGTGACCTCTGTTGTGCCGAACAGACGTTAAACGCTGTTCGTACGAGAGGAAGTCCGCCGCATGGGTTCGACCATCTGCCCGAGCCGCACCAGTGCCTCTGACCTGGAGTGGACGGTGCTGAGCGCGCCCAAGACCGCTCCTATTCGAGCGGCGGCGGTACCGGATCGTCGTCTATCCTCCGATTCGAGTGGGACTGCTTTCGGTCTCACCACGTCTTTGGAGGAGGTGGGTCCGGTCACTGGGACCGACGCAGGGGCCGAGAACGGCCAGGCGCAGCCCGAGGAGACGCAGGCGGAGCGTACGGCCCGCTTCGAGCGGGACGCCCTGGGATTCCTCGACCAGATGTACTCCGCGGCGCTGCGCATGACGCGCAATCCGGCGGACGCGGAGGACCTGGTGCAGGAGACCTACGCCAAGGCGTACGCGTCGTTCCACCAGTTCCGTGAGGGCACCAACCTCAAGGCGTGGCTGTACCGCATCCTCACCAACACGTTCATCAACTCGTACCGCAAGAAGCAGCGCGAGCCCCAGCGCAGCGCCGCCGAGGAGATCGAGGACTGGCAGCTCGCACGTGCCGAGTCGCACATGTCCACCGGTCTGCGCTCGGCCGAGTCGCAGGCGCTGGATCACCTGCCCGACTCGGACGTGAAGTCCGCGCTGCAGGCGATCCCCGAGGAATTCCGCATCGCCGTCTATCTCGCCGACGTAGAGGGCTTTGCGTACAAGGAGATCGCGGACATTATGGGGACACCCATCGGTACGGTGATGTCCCGGTTGCACCGCGGCCGTCGCCAACTGCGCGGCATGCTCGAGGACTACGCCCGCGACCGCGGCCTCGTCCCCGCCGGCGCCGCGTCAGAGTCGTCGAACGAAGCGAAAGGCTCAGGCTCATGAGCTGCGGAGAGCCGCACGAGACGGATTGCAGTGAAGTCCTGGACCATTTGTACGAGTTCCTGGACCGTGAGATGCCGGACAGCGACTGCACCAAGTTCGAGACGCACTTCGAGGAGTGCTCTCCGTGCCTGGAGAAGTACGGCCTTGAGCAGGCCGTCAAGAAGCTGGTGAAGCGCTGCTGCGGCCACGACGACGTGCCCGTCGACCTGCGGGCCAAGGTCATGGGCCGGATCGATCTGATCCGCTCGGGCGAGGCAGTGCCGGAGCATGATGTGACGGAAGCCTGAGCTTCCTGTAGTTGAGCGTTGGGGGTGGCGGGGGGTGAGTGCGACCACCACGACCACGTGGTTTGAGAAAAGGGACGAGAGGTCGACAGAAAACAACACGGGGGGGGCA
>NZ_JBHYIG010000039.1:0-29349 GCF_042740015.1 Streptomyces sp. NPDC059037 | reverse complement strand
TGCGCGCTCGATGGGGCGCGCGCCGCCGCTCGCCCGTGTGGGGCGGGGGCCCCGGCCCGTCCGCCACCCCCCCCCGCCCCCGCCTTCTTTCTGTCCACTGTCACTCGTACGTGCCAATTTCCGCACGCGGGGCTCGAAGTGGGGGGTAGCCGTTCTACTCTCCGGACCGCGGAAGCCGGTCATTCGGAACTCGGCCCTGGGGGATCACGGGGGAGGAGACAGTGCCATGCGGTCCATCGCTCCGTGGGCCCGCGCCTACATCCTGTGCGTCGCCCTGGGCGCCGCGGCCTGTGCAGCGCCCGCGCTGAGCGCGCGCACGCCGTGGGCCGCCGTCGGGCTGCTCGCCGTGCTCTACGCCGGGTGCGAGCAGGTCTCGCGGTGCCGGGTCATCGGGCGCCGCGCGCCCAGCGGCCTCGGCACGTTCTTCCCGGTACTGCTCGCCGCCGTGTTCCTGCTGCCGCCCGCCGGCGCGGCGCTCGTCGCGGTGCCGGGAGCGCTGCTCGCCCGCGTGGAGCGACGCCCCCGGTGGGTGCGCAGAATCTGGCGCGCCGCTCAACTCGCCCTGGCCGCCTGGGCGTCGGCCCGGATGTACGCGGCGTGCGGCGGGCCCGACACGGTGGCCGCGGCCGATTTTCCGTACGCGCTCGCGCCCGCGGCGGCCGCCGTCCTCGCCTTCTCCGGCGTACTGACCGTCCTGGACGGCGGCATCCTGGCGACGGCGGAACGGGTGCCGGTGCGGGCCGCGTGGCGGGGGCTCTTCCTGCGGTCGTTCGCGCCCGTCGCGGTGCACGGGCTCGCCGGGCTGATGATGGCCGTGCTGTGGCGCAGCCCCTACGGGCCCCTCGCCGCGCTCCTTGTGCTGCTTCCGATGGGCGTCTCCTGCTGGGTGTTCGCGCAGTACCACCGCGAGCGGGCCGCCCACCAGGCCACGATCCGGGCGCTCGTGCAGGCCGTCGACATCAAGGACCGGTACACCCGCGGGCACAGCGAGCGGGTGGGGCGGGCCTCCGTGATGATCGCCCGCGAGCTCGGCATGACGGACGAGCGGGTGGAGAGCCTGCGGTTCGCCGGGATCCTGCACGACGTCGGCAAACTCGGTGTGCCGACGCGGCTGTTGCGCAAGGACGGGCCGCTGACTCCTGAGGAGCGGCGGGTCATCGAGCTGCATCCCGAGTACGGACACGAGATGGTGCGCGGGATCGGGTTCCTCGGGGAGGCGCGGGCGGCGATCCTGCATCACCACGAGCGGATCGACGGGAGCGGGTATCCCTACGGGCTCGTGGGGCGGCAGATTCCGGAGTTTGCGCGGGTGGTGGCTGTTGCGGACGCGTTTGACGCCATGACGTCCACCAGGTCCTACCGGCGGGGGCGGCCTGTCGATGCCGCCCTCGCCGAGTTGTCCCGGTGCGCGGGGGTGCAGTTCGATCCCGTGATGGTTTCCGCGTTGCGGCGGGCGCTGGAGCGGTATGGGTGGAACCCGGAGGTGACTGCTGATGTCGCCGGGGGTGTGCCGTCGCCTCGGCGGGGGGCTTCCGGTGTTTCCGCGGCACCGGGTTCGGCAGCGCGGTGAGCGGCGCTTTGGCGGAGCCCGGCAGTGGGGGCACAACCGGGACGACCGTGGTCGTTTATGGCGCCGCCGGCATCCTCACCCTCATCGCGCTCGCCCTCACCCTCTGGCACGGCGTCACCGAAGGCGGCGTCGCGCTTGCCTTCGGAGGGGTTGTCGCTGTGGGGGAGCTTGCCCGGTGGGGAGCCGGGGGGAGCGATCGGGAGCCCGCGCCGCTCGGGGCCGCGGGGGCTCTTGCGTACGCGCTGCTCGGGGAGATCGGCGGGCGGGCCACGCATCACGGCGTGCTGCAGGTGATCGCCGTCGTGGTCGCCGCCGCGCTCGTCGGCGCCGTACCGCATGTGGCGCTCGGCAAGGGGCCCGCCCTTGACCACGTGGCCCGACGGGTGCTGACCGTCGGGTTCGCGGCGGTGTGCTTCCAGCCGCTGTACAACTCGGGGAAGTTGGAGGAGTGGGTGGGCAAGGGGCCCGCCTTCGCCGCGTTCATCGTCGCGCTGCTCGCCCTGACCGCCCTCTGCGACGCCGTGCTCGCCGCGGCCATGGCGCACGCCCGCACGGGGTGGCCGTTCGGGCCGATCCTGCGGGATGAGCTGCGGGCCATGCTCGGCATCGGGTCCGCGGTGTGCGCGACGGGAGCCGTCATGGCGCTCGCGGTCGCCGTCGCGGGGCTCTGGGCGCTCCCCGTGTTCAGCCTTCCGCTGCTGCTCACCCAGCTGTCCTTCCGCCGGTACGCCGCCGTGCGGACCACATATCGGCAGACCATCGCCTCGCTGGCCCGCGCCACCGAGATCGCCGGGTACACCCCGCCGGGCCACGCACGCCGTGTCGCCGCGCTCAGCAGGGCCGTGGGGCGCGAGCTGGGGCTCCTGGAGTCGGACCTCGCCGTCCTGGAGCACGCGGCGCTGATGCACGACATCGGGCAGCTCTCCCTGCTCGACCCGGTGCCCGCGGGCGCGACGGCCGCCCTGCCGGAGGCGGAGCAGCGGCGCATCGCCCTGCTCGGGGGTGCCGTGGTGCGGCAGACGGGGGTGGACGGGGACGTCGCCGTGGTCGTGGAGCGGCAGGCGGATCCGTACCGCGACCAGCCGCTCACCGCCCGTATCGTGCGGACGGCGAACGCATACGACGAGATGGCGCGGGGAGAAGGGCCGGGAGGCCCGCTCAACGCCCTGGAACGGCTGCGCCTCGCCACCGGCCACGACTATCAGCCGGAGGTCGTGGAAGCCCTGGCCAGGGTGCTCGCGAGGGGGAAATAGCCGTGTCCCACAGGGGCCCGGGGCGGGCGGGCGTGACCGCGTGCCCGCTGGGTAACCCATGGGTAATGAGCGCCCGTCCGACCGTACGTGGTTGGATGCGAAGAGGCCCTCGAACACAGCAGGATCACACAGCAGGAACCCTGGAACTCAGTAACCGGCAGGCGGGAATCGTGAGGATCTTCGGCAAGGGACGGCACCGGCCCTCCGCCTCATGGCGGCAGGCCACCGACCGCGCCTTCACGCTGATCGGCGACGGGCGGTACGAGGACGCGGGCGCGCTCCTTACCCGCGCGGCGGATCTGGAGCCCTGGCTCTCGGAGTCCTGGTTCAATCTCGCGCTGCTCCACAAGTTCCGGCACGACTGGGAGCAGGCGCGGGCCGCCGGCCTGCGGGCCGTCGCACTGCTCGACCGGTCCGCCGGCGCCCCCGACTGGTGGAACGTGGGGATCGCCGCCACCGCCCTGCAGGACTGGCCCCTTGCCCGCCGCGCCTGGCAGGCGTACGGGCTGCGGGTGCCCGGCGGGGTCGCCGCCTCCGGAGAGCCCACCGGCATGGACCTGGGCAGCGCCGCGGTGCGCCTTTCGCCCGAGGGCGAGGCCGAGGTGGTGTGGGGGCGCAGGCTCGACCCCGCGCGGATAGAGGTGCTCTCCATTCCGCTGCCGTCCTCCGGGCGCCGCTGGGGCGAGGTCGTGCTGCACGACGGAGTGCCGCACGGCGAGCGCTCGACGGCGGCCGGGCACTCCTACCCGGTCTTCGACGAGATCGAGCTGTGGGCGCCCTCGCCGGTTCCCACCTGGGTGGTTCTCCTGGAGGCCGGCACCGAGGACGACCGGGACGCCCTGGAGAAGCTCGCCGCCGACGCGGGCTTCGCCGCCGAGGACTGGTCCTCGTCCGTGCGGCTGCTCTGCCGGATGTGCTCCGAGAGCCGGATGCCGAGCGACGAGGGCGACGGCGAGCACCTGGACCCGCACGACCACAGCGAGCCGGGCCATCCCGGGCCGCTCGGCCACCGCAGCCCCGGCGCCCTGTGGGTGCCCGAGCGGGAGTGCGGCATCGCGGCGCCCGCCGCCCTGGTGCGCGGGCTGCTCGACGGCTGGGTCGCGGACAGCCCGGACTCCCGTGACTGGCGGGATCTGGAAGAGGTCTGCTGACCGGTGCCCGTAGGCTGTACGGGCACCATCTCTTGTGGGATCCCAGGAAGGCGTACGTCGGACAATGGCGCAGGACACTGAGCAGCAGGCCTCGGGCGGGGTGCTTCCCGTCGGCGACGAGGGCTTCGTCATCGACACGGAGGACTGCGAGGAGCGGGAGACGGCCTACCGCGAGCGGGGCACGGCACGGCCCATCACGGTCGTCGGCAACCCTGTGCTGCACAAGGAGTGCAAGGACGTCACCGCCTTCGACGACGAGCTGGCCAAGCTCGTCGACGACATGTTCGCCAGCCAGCGGACCGCCGAGGGCGTGGGCCTGGCCGCCAACCAGATCGGCGTCGACCTGAAGGTCTTCGTCTACGACTGCATGGACGACGAGGGCACGCGGCACGTCGGTGTCGTCTGCAACCCGGTCCTGCAGGAGCTGCCCGCCGACCGCCGTCAGCTCGACGAGTCGAACGAGGGCTGCCTCTCCGTCCCCACCGCGTACGCGGAGCTGGCCCGCCCCGACTACGCCGAGGTGACCGGGCAGGACGAGAAGGGCAACCCGATCAAGGTGCGCGGCACGGGCTACTTCTCGCGCTGCCTGCAGCACGAGACGGACCACTTGTACGGCTACCTCTACATCGACCGCCTCTCCAAGCGGGACCGCAAGGACGCGCTGCGGCAGATGGAAGAGGGCACTCCGCGCTACCCCGTGGTGGCCAATGACTGACGCGCGCGACGTCTGAGAGGCGTGGGAACCGCGTGACACGAGCGGCCCCTGGTCGGGAACTCCCTCCCGCCCTGGGGCCGTTCGCATGAGCCGTTCGCATGTGCGAGCAAATCCGGCTGCCCGTGATCCATATTCAGTCACATAAGGGGATTCTCTCGGCACTGGGGGGTAGTGAATGGCGCAAATCTGTTCCCTGAACGGTCAGTTGTGGTGCTGAATGGAAAGCGCGGGGATACGCAACGGCGCGCGCCCGGTACGGCGGGAGGGGCGTGCGTCACCAGGCGGCTGAGAGGGGTTTGTTCGTGCGTGCATATTCCGGAAGCACTTCACAGAAACAGCCGTGCACGAGGCCACACACGCAGACGGTATCGGTACCACAGGCGCTGGCCGTTCCGGTGATCGAAGCAGCGTTTCCTCGCCGTCTGCACCCGTATTGGCCACAGCTTCAGGAGAAGTCCAGGACCTGGCTGCTCGAAATGCGGCTCATGCCCCCGGACAAGGTCGAGCGGTACGCGGACAGCCTCTGCTACACCGATCTGGTGGCGGGCTACTACATTGGCGCGCCCGACGAGTTGCTCACCGCGATAGCGGACCTCAGCAGCTGGTTCTTCGCGTGGGACGACCGGCACGACCGGGACTCGGTGCACGGCAGGGCGGCCCAGTGGCGGCGGCTGTGCCGGGGCCTGCACGGCGCTCTCAACGACCCGGAGGAGTATCTGCACCACAGGGATCCGTTGGTCTGCGGCTTCGCGGACTGCGTGCTGCGGCTGTACGCGTTCCTGGGCCCCAGCTGGAACGCGCGCTTCGCCAGGCACTTCCACCCCGTGATCGAGGCGTACGACCAGGAGTTCAGGAACCGGCGCTGCGGGACGGTGCCGCCCGTCGAGGCGTACATTGAACTGCGCCGGCTGACGTTCGCGCACTGGGCGTGGATCGACCTCCTGGAGCCCACCGCGCGGTACGAACTGCCGCGGGCGATAAGGAAACATCCCGCATACCGGCGGGCGGCGCTTGCGACCCAGGATTTCTCCGCCTGGTACAACGACCTGTGCTCGCTCCCCAAAGAACTCGCGGGAGATGAACTGCACAATCTCGGGATCAGCCTCATACAGCACGAGGGATTAACGCTCGAAGAGGCGGTGAGGGAAGTCCACAGGCGCGTCAGTCAGTGCGTCGCGGATTTCCTCGTGGCCGAGGAGGAAGTCCTGCTGCTCGCCGATAAGTTGGCGGACGGATCCGAAAAGGGCCGAGAGCTCGCGGAAGCCCTTGAATCATGCGTCTTCAATATGCGGAACTGGTTCTCTTCCGTCTATTGGTTCCACCATGAATCCGGCCGCTATCGCGTGGACAGCTGGGACGACAGGTCCATGCCTCCCTACGTCACGGAAAACCATCTGGTGGAAAAGCCCATGGCCGAAAACGAACTGGTAGGTGAGGAATGAGCGTCGAATCCACGATACCCGCGCCCGCCGCGTCAGGATCGGAGCCGCCGCTCGTCAGCGGCGGCGCACCACTCATCGGTCACGCCTGGCACCTGATGCGCGACCCGCTCGGCTTCCTGGCCGCGCTGCGGGACCATGGTGATCTCGTACGCATCAGGCTGGGACCCAAGACGGCGTACGCGGTCTGCGATCCGGAGCTGGTCGGGCAGATGCTCAAGAGTCCGGAGTACATCGTCGGTGGACCGCTCTGGGACACCCTCGAAGTGCTCCTCGGCAAGGGCGTTGCGACCAGCAACGGCAAGCTGCACCGGCGTCAACGGCGCATGATGCAGCCCGCGTTCAGGCCCGAGCGGATCGCCGGCTACGCCAAGGTGATGGAGGAGGAGGCGCGCGCCACGGCGGCGCGCTGGGACCACGGCCGCACGGTCGACATCAGCGCGGAGATGTTCCGCACCGCCGTGCGCATCGTCTCCCGCTCGCTCCTGGAGGTCGACTCGATCGGCGAGAAGGCGGACCGCATCGCCGATTCGCTGCACACCGTCTTCGAGGGGCTCTACCGGCGGATGATCCTCTCGGTCGGGCCGCTGTACCGCGTGCCGACCCAGGGCAACCGCCGCTTCCAGAACGCGCTCGACGACCTGCACGCGCTGGTCGACGAGATCATCGCCGAACGGCGGGCGAATGATTCGGGCCAGCAGGACCTGCTGGCCGAAATGCTTCGGGCGCACGATGAAACGGGTCAGCCGCTCAGCGACCAGGAGGTCCACGACCATGTGGTCTCGCTTGTCGTCGCGGGGGCCGAGAATGTCGCGTCGACCCTGGCGTGGACGTTCCATCTGCTCACCGAACACCCGGAGCAGGAAAGGCGGTTGGTTGAAGAGGTAAATTCCGTCGCGCCGGGCCGGGAGATCACATTCGCGGACCTCAAGAACCTGCCGCACACCCGAAATGTCGTCACCGAGGCCATGCGTATACGACCTGCCGCTTGGATATTCACGCGCAGGTCCGTAGCCGAAACGAACCTCGGCGGCTACCGCATTCCGGCCGACGCCGACATCGTGTACAGCGTGTACGCGATGCAGCGCGATCCGCGTTCCTTCGAGCGGCATCTGGAGTTCGACCCGGACCGCTGGAATCCGGAACGCGCAGGTGACGTACCGGAGTTCGCGATGATGCCGTTCAGCGTCGGTAACCGAAAGTGCCCGGGTGACCACTTCTCGTTGGCCGAACTCGCCATCATCCTGGCGACGGTGGCCCCGAGGTGGCACCTCTCGCCCGTCCCGGAGACCGACACCGGCACCAAGATCGGCATCACGCTGCATCCGAAGCGTCTGGTCCTTCGCGCCGAGCGGCGCTGACCGCCGGTCCGCGGAAGGTGCGGCGGTAGGCGTTCGGCGTGGTGCCGAGCGCCCGCAGGAACTGGTGGCGCATCGCCGCGGCGTTGCCGAAACCGGCGCGCCCGGCGATCGCGTCCACCGTCTCGTCCGAACCCTCCAGCAACTCCTGGGCAAGGAGCACCCGTTGGCGAAGCAGCCAGCGGTAGGGCGTGGTGCCCGTCTCCTGCTGGAAGCGGCGCGCGAAGGTGCGCGGCGACATATGGGCGCGCTCGGCGAGCCGCTCGACCGTGATCTCCGTGTCGAGGTGGCGCTCCATCCAGGCGAGCACCCCGCCGACGGTGTCGCACGCCGTGCGCGGCAGCGGCCGGGCCACGAACTGCGCCTGGCCGCCGTCGCGATGGGGCGGTACGACCATGCGCCGGGCGATGGCGTTGGCGACCTCGGTGCCGTGTGCCTGGCGCACGATGTGCAGGCAGGCGTCGATCCCGGCGGCGGTCCCCGCCGATGTGACGACGGAACCCTCGTCCACGTAGAGCACATCGGGCTCGACGTGCGCCCGCGGATAGCGCACCGCCAGCTCCGTGGAGTGCTGCCAGTGCACGGCGCAGCGCCGCCCGTCGAGCAGTCCCGCGGCGCCGAGCACGAAGACGCCGGAGCAGACGGACAGGACGCGGGCGCCGCGGTCCACCGCGCGGCGCAGCGCGGCGAGCAGCTCCTCGGGATAGTCGCGGCCCACGAACGACTGACCTGCCGGAACGGCGATGAGGTCGGCCTCCTCCAGGCGGTCGAGGCCGTACGGCGTGGTGATCGAGAATCCCGCGTGGTTGCTCAGCACCCCGCTCTCCGCGGCGACCACCGCGAAGTCGTACACGGGAAGGCCCTCGTCGCTCCGGTCGAGGCCGAACACCTCGCAGACGACGCCGAGTTCAAAGGGGTTGACGCCGTCGAGCAGCACGACGGCCACGTTTTTCAGTGTCGCAGCCTTCAGCATGTACGCAGTGTGCCGCGGCCTTGGCAGGAAGTCGATGGGGTGTGGCAGTCCTGCCACTCACGTCTGAGTCCGGCTCGGACGACAGTGAGGACATGAACACATTCCTCGGATACGTGACCGTCCTGACCGTCTTCCTCCTGCTGGCCGCACCCGCGCTTGTCGGGTACGTCCGCGACCGCAGGATCGACCGCGAACTGCGTGAAGCCCCCCGCGCTCCACGCAGCCCGCGGCAGTCTGATGTCCTAGAACTCGTCGTCGAAGGAGACCGAACCCTCGACGGCGACCTGGTAGGCCGAAGGGCGCCGCTCGAAGAAGTTGGTCAGCTCCTGGACACCCTGAAGTTCCATGAACGAGAACGGGTTTGACGAACCGTAGACCGGCGCGAAGCCGAGCCGTTGCAGCCGCTGGTCGGCGACGCACTGCAGGTACTCGCGCATCGAGTCGGTGTTCATGCCCGGCAGGCCGTCACCGCACAGGTCGCGCGCGAACTGCAGCTCGGCCTCGACGGCCTCCTTGAGCATGTCCGTGACCTGCGTCTGCAGCGCGTCGTCGAAGAGCTCCGGCTCCTCCTTGCGGACGGTGTCGACGACGTCGAAGGCGAAGCTCATGTGCATCGTCTCGTCGCGGAACACCCAGTTGGTGCCGGTCGCCAGGCCGTGCAGCAGACCCCGCGAGCGGAACCAGTAGACGTACGCGAAGGCACCGTAGAAGAAGAGGCCCTCGATGCACGCGGCGAAGCAGATCAGGTTCAGCAGGAAGCGACGCCGGTCGGCCTTGCTCTCCAGGCGGTCCATCTTCTCGACGGAGTCCATCCACTTGAAGCAGAACTCGGCCTTCTCGCGGATGGAGGGGATCTCCTCGACGGCGTCGAACGCGGCGGCGCGGTCGTCCGGGTCGGGCAGATAGGTGTCGAGCAGCGTCAGATAGAACTGGACGTGCACGGCCTCCTCGAAGAGCTGACGGCTCAAGTACAGCCGCGCCTCGGGGGAGTTGATGTGCTTGTAGAGCGTGAGCACCAGGTTGTTGGAGACGATCGAGTCGCCCGTCGCGAAGAACGCGACAAGGCGGCCGATCATGTGCTGCTCGCCCGGCGAGAGCTTGGCGAGGTCGGCGACGTCCGAGTGGAGGTCGACCTCCTCGACGGTCCAGGTGTTCTTGATCGCGTCCCGGTAGCGCTCGTAGAAGTCCGGGTAGCGCATGGGACGCAGGGTCAGCTCGAAGCCCGGGTCGAGGAGGTTCTTCTCGGCGTTGGTCGTGGAGCTCATTACTGGCAGGCCTCGCAGGACTCGGGGTTTTCCAGGGAGCAGGCGACGGCGTCGGGGTCGGTCACCTGCTGGGGAACGGTGGCGGTGGCGGTGGCGTTCTGGCCGCCGGCCGCGCGGGCGATGCGCGTGGCGGGGCGCGAGCGCAGGTAGTACGTCGTCTTCAGCCCCGACTGCCAGGCGTACGCGTACATCGAGGAGAGCTTGCCGATGGTCGGCGTCTCCAGGAACAGGTTCAGGGACTGCGCCTGGTCGAGGAACGGCGTACGCGCGGCGGCCATGTCGATCAGGCCGCGCTGCGGGATCTCCCACGCCGTGCGGTACAGCGCGCGGACGTCGGCCGGGATCCAACTGAAGCCCTGCACCGAGCCGTTGGCCTCGCGCAGCGCCTCACGGGTCTGTGCGTCCCACACGCCGAGCCGCTTCAGCTCCTCCACCAGGTAGGCGTTGACCTGGAGGAACTCGCCGGACAGCGTCTCGCGCTTGAAGAGGTTGGAGACCTGCGGCTCGATGCACTCGTAGACGCCCGCGATCGACGCGATGGTGGCGGTCGGCGCGATGGCCAGCAGCAGCGAGTTGCGCATGCCGGTCGCGGCGATACGTTCCCGCAGTGCCGCCCAGCGCTCCGGCCAGGTCAGCTCGACGCCGTAGTGGTCGGGGTGCAGCACGCCGCGCGCGGTGCGGGTCTTCTCCCAGGCGGGGAGCGGGCCGTTGCGCTCGGCGAGGTCGGCGGACGCCTCGTACGCGGCGAGCATGATCCGCTCGGCGATGCGCGTCGAAAGGGCGCGCGCCTCGGGGGAGTCGAAGGGCAGCTTCAGCTGGAAGAAGACGTCCTGCAGACCCATCGCGCCGAGGCCCACGGGCCGCCACTTGGCGTTCGAGCGCCCGGCCTGCTCGGTCGGGTAGAAGTTGATGTCGACGACACGGTCGAGGAAGGTGACGGCCGTGCGGACGGTCTCGTCGAGCCGCTCCCAGTCGATGTCGTCGCCGGAAGGCAGGACGAAGGCGCCGAGGTTCACCGAGCCGAGGTTGCAGACGGCCGTCTCGCCGTCGTCCGTCACCTCCAGGATCTCCGTGCACAGGTTGGAGGAGTGGACGGTGTGGCCGAGCTCCGCCGTCTGGTTGGCGGTGCGGTTGGCGGCGTCCTTGAACGTCATCCAGCCGTTGCCGGTCTGCGCGAGGGTGCGCATCATGCGGCCGTACAGATCACGGGCCGGGATGGTCTTCTTGGCGAGCCCGGCGGCCTCGGCCTTGCGGTACGCGGCGTCGAACTCCTCGCCCCACAGGTCCACGAGCTCGGGCACGTCGGCCGGCGAGAACAGCGACCAGTCCTGGTCGGCGGCGACCCGGCGCATGAACTCGTCCGGGATCCAGTGCGCGAGGTTGAGGTTGTGCGTACGCCGCTGGTCCTCGCCCGTGTTGTCGCGCAGCTCCAGGAACTCCTCGATGTCGGAGTGCCACGTCTCCAGGTAGACCGCGGCGGCGCCCTTGCGGCGGCCGCCCTGGTTCACGGCGGCGACGGAGGCGTCCAGGGTCTTGAGGAACGGCACGATGCCGTTGGAGTGCCCGTTCGTGCCGCGGATCAGCGAACCGCGGGAGCGGATGCGGGAGTACGAGAGGCCGATGCCGCCCGCGTGCTTGGAGAGGCGCGCGACCTGGTGGTAGCGGTCGTAGATGGAGTCCAGCTCGTCCAGCGGGGAGTCGAGGAGGTAGCAGGAGGACATCTGCGGGTGGCGGGTGCCGGAGTTGAAGAGCGTCGGCGAGGACGGCAGGTAGTCCAGGCGGCTCATCAGGCGGTACAGGGCGGCGACTTCGTCCACCGAGCGCGCGCTGCCGTCCTCGGCGAGGCCGCTCGCGACGCGCAGCATGAAGTGCTGCGGGGTCTCGATGACGTGCCGGGTGATGGGGTGCCGAAGGAGATAGCGGCTGTGCAGGGTGCGCAGGCCGAAGTAGCCGAAGCGGAAGTCGGCGCCGTCGTCGAGCGCGGACTCCACGAGACCGTCAAGGCGCGCCGCGTGGTCGACGACGAACGCGGCGGTGCGGTCCGCGATCAGGCCCTCGTGGTGACCGACCGCGACCGAGTCGGAGAAGGAGCGCACGCCCTGCGACGCGGCCTCCTCACGGATGCTGATGCTCAGCAGCCTGGCCGCCAGCTTCGAGTATGCCGGGTCCTCGGAGATGAGCCCCGCGGCAGCCTCGGTGGCCAGCTCCCGCAGCTCCGCCACGTCCGCCTTGGCCGAGCGGCCGCGCAGCGCGGCGGCGGCGACTCTGCCGGGGTCGGCGTCGGGGAGGTCGGCGGTGAGGTCGGTCAGGGTACGCAGCAGCGCGGTGCCTGGGCCGTCGGCGGTCTGCTGACCGTCGGTGGTCTGCGCTGACGCAGGTTCGGCTGGCGCGATGGTCACGTGGAGCACTCCCTCGCTCGGCTCAGAGCCTTGCGGAGGGGGAGGGGACACACGGGCGCCGCCCCGGGCAGGGCTGGGCTCCGCGTCCACCAGCCCATTCCACGAGGCCCGGACGTCGTCGGCACCCGGACCGGACGGAACGGGTGCGCTGTCGACAGGTCTTCGGACTCGTGGGTACGGCAAATGCGTACTCATACACCGTTGCGGGACAGTTCCGGACTTGCACCGGATTCCCCTGCGGCGACAGCGAGCACGAGCATACATCTTGTGCTGGCTCTGAGCGGCAGCCCCACATCTTGTGTCGGCATGGGTATCCCCTAGGGTGGCGGCCGAACTGATCGTCGAACAGGGGGAGTCGCTGTGCGGGGACGGGGCGCGGGCTGTGCGGCAGTGCTGCTGATGGTGCTCACCGGGTGCGGGGACGAGGGGAGCACGGCTGAGACGAAGCCCACGCGCACCCCGAAGCCGACCACGGCGCCCGGTGCCGACGGCCACGCGGATGCCGACAAGGTCTTCACGGACGCCGAGCTGAAGGCGGCGCTGCTTCCGGCGAAGGCCATCGGCAAGAAGGCCAGGGCGAGCGAGCCCACCCTGGGGTTCTTCAACCAGCACCGCGGGGGCGGCGACTGGGGCACCTGCGAACCCGCCACCAAGCTGCTCGGGGAGCTGCGGCGCATGCAGGGTGCCAGCGCCGGGCATACGCTGCGTCCCCTCTCCGGACCCGTATCGGACGGCGACCCCTACGTCTCCGAGAGCCTGATCTCGATGCCGGCCGAGCAGGCCTCGCGCTACCTCGACCTGCGTCGGCAGCTCCACGACGGCTGCCCCGTCGTCACCGTCGACACAGAGGCGGCCCCGGTCGACGAGCACCACCAGGCCTGGAGGCTGCCGGACATGGGCGACGAGGCGGTCCTGGAGACGTTGCGGTACACGGGCGGCGACGAGTACGACGGCACTCCGCACTACACGGTCGAGATGCGGGTCGGCGGTGTGCTCGTCCTCGTGGACGGGGGTACCGACAAGGACCTGACGATCAGCTCGGCGGCCAAGGCTGCGGAACGGGTCCGCAGGGAGCTCTACAAGGCCTCGTGAGGCGGCGCCCACGACAACGGGCCGCCGGATTCCTCCGGCGGCCCGCATCACGTACGTACAAAAAGGCGTACGCACAAGAAGGCTCAGTGCCCGCCCGGCGCCCCCGCCGTGGCCTCCTCCGTCGCCTTCGGCAGGTCCCGCACGACGCCCGGGTCGCCCGCGTCCGCCGTGTAGTCCTCCGGAGAGGTCTCGTCGATGCCGTCAGGGGCCTTCATGGCGCGCAGGACGAACGTCATGACCACGGTGACCACCGCGTTCAGGACGAACGCCGTGAGGCCGATGTAGCCGATCTCGCCGATGCCGGGGATCTCGTCGGACGAGCCGCCGAAGTGCTTCTGCGTCGGAGAGGCGACGCCGTACGCGGCGGCCGTGCCGTAGATCATGCCGACCGCCCAGCCCGCGAGCAGCGCCCAGCGGTGGAACCACCGCGTGAACAGGCCGCCGACCAGCGCGGGCATGGTCTGCAGGATCCAGATGCCGCCCAGGAGCTGGAAGTTGATCGCGACGGTCTTGTCCATGGTGAGGACGAAGGCGAGCGCGCCGACCTTCACCAGGAGCGAGACGAGCTTGGAGACCTTGGTCTCCTGCGCGGGCGTCGCGTCCGGCCTGATGAAGTCCTTGTAGATGTTCCTCGTGAAGAGATTCGCGGCTGCGATCGACATGATCGCCGCCGGCACGAGCGCGCCGATGCCGATCGCGGCGAAGGCGACGCCGGTGAACCAGTCGGGGAACATGTTCTCGAACAGCTGCGGGATCGCCAGCTGGCCGTTCTCCACCTTGACCCCGGCCGCGATCGCCATGAAGCCGAGCAGCGCGAGCAGGCCCAGCATCAGCGAATAGAGCGGCAGGATCGTGGTGTTGCGGCGGATCACGTCGCGGCTCTTGGAAGAGAGCGTCGCCGTGATCGAGTGCGGGTACATGAAGAGCGCGAGCGCGGAGCCGAGGGCCAGGGTCGCGTACGTCCACTGTCCGGGCTCACCCGGCGCGAGACCGGCGACGGGCTTGCCCGCCGCCTCGTTCGTCGCCGAGAACTTGTCGCCCGCCGCCTGGAAGATCTCGTCGAAGCCGCCCAGCTTGATCGGGATGTAGATGATCGCGACGGCGATGACGAGATAGATCAGGCCGTCCTTCACGAACGCGATCAGGGCGGGGGCCCGCAGACCCGACGAGTACGTGTACGCGGCGAGCACCGCGAACGCGATGAGCAGCGGCAGGTCCTTGATGAACCAGTTGGTGTCGGGGCCGCCGCCGACGCCCATGACGTCAAGGACGGCCTGGATGCCGACCAGTTGGAGCGCGATGTACGGCATCGTGGCGAGGATGCCGGTGACCGCGACGGCAAGGGAGAGCCCCTTCGAGCCGAAGCGCCCGCGCACGAAGTCCGAGGTCGTCACGTATCCGTGCTTGTGCGACACCGACCACAGGCGCGGCAGGAAGGTGAAGATCAGCGGGTAGACGAGGATCGTGTACGGAACGGCGAAGAAGCCGGCCGCGCCCGCCGCGTAGATCGCCGCGGGGACGGCCACGAACGTGTACGCCGTGTACAGGTCGCCGCCGAGCAGGAACCACGTGACCCAGGTGCCGAACGACCGTCCGCCCAGGCCCCATTCGTCCAGGCTCTGCTCGTTCTCGGCCTTGCGCCAGCGCGCGGCCATGAAGCCCATCACGGTGACGGCGATGAAGAAGAAGATGAAGACGCCGAGAGCGACGCCGTTCACGCCACCTGTTCCAGAAGCGAGTGTCGTCACTGGCCGGCACCCCCTTGGACCTGCTCGGTCTTGCGGGCGCGCTGGTCACGCTGCCACAGCTTGTACGCGATCATCGTGAGGAGGGTGGATATGAGCACCCACAGCATTTGGTACCAGTAGAAGAACGGGATGCCGATGAAGGTCGGTTCGACCTTCGCGTAGGAACTCACCCAGAGCATCGCCACGAACGGCGCGACGAGACAGAGGGCAATGACCACGCGGACCGGCGTGATCACCGGTCTGCTCACTTCAGGCGCGTCTGACACATCTGACACTTCGCGGCTCCGCTCCCTCGCTTATCCCACCTTTAACGTGCGGGAAATCTAAGCGAGAGTCTTGATCTATGGAACCCCTGTCCGGATAACGGACGGGTCAATGTGCCTGCTCAGTGTCTGTTGAGTGCCTGCTCAGCAGCAGCGGAACCCCTGTCGTGGGTCCGACTCCTGTTGGTCCGTCCGCATTCGCTCGAACTCCCTCCGGGAGGGGACGGATGCCCCTGGATGCGTCTTCCGCGTGTGCGTCACATACCGGTCGTACGCGGACTCGTCGGTCAACTCCCGTGCGTACCAGCGCATCCAGCGAAGCCCGCGAAGGACCCAGGTCATGGGGTGAGCTCCTGTTCCTTCCTGAGCTGCTCTTCCTTCTCCTCGGGCGTCGCGATCAGGCCGGCCGGGGCCGTCAGCTTCGACTCCACGTACGGAGCCTCACTCAGCCGCGAGGCCTGCGGATTGCGGATGTGTCTGACGCACACCCGCGCCGCGTCCAGGATCACGATGACGATGAGCAGCGCGAGGGCCGCCGTAATGACGCCGTCCACCGTGGAGTTGGTGACGACGGTGTGCATGTCGTCCATGTTCTTGGCGGGCGGCAGGACCTTGCCCGCGTCGATGGCGTCCTGGTAGTTCGAGCGCTGCTGGAAGAAGCCGACGCGCGGGTCGCTGGAGAACACCTTCTGCCAGCTCGCGGTGAGCGTCACCGTCGCGTCCCAGGCGAGCGGAATCCCGGTGATCCAGGCCCACTTGAGGCGCCCGGACTTCACGAGCAGCGTCGTGCAGACGGCGAGGGCGACCGCCGCGAGCAGCTGGTTGGCGATGCCGAAGATCGGGAAGAGCTGGTTGATCCCGCCGAGCGGCTCGTGCACGCCCACCCACAGGAAGTAGCCCCACAGGCCGGTGACGACCGCGCTCGTGATGATGAGCCCGGGCTTCCAACTGACGTTCTTGAAGGGCTTGTATACGTTCCCGAGCATGTCCTGGAGCATGAAGCGGCCCACGCGCGTGCCCGCGTCGAGCGCGGTCAGGATGAACAGCGCCTCAAACATGATCGCGAAGTGGTACCAGAAGGCCCGCATCGAGCCCCCGGTGACCTTCGAGAAGATCTCGGAGACACCGATCGCGAGGGTCGGGGCGCCGCCCGTGCGCGAGAGCAGCGAGGACTCCTCGACGTTCTTGGCGGCCTGCGCCAAGTCCTCGGGGGAGATGGTGTATCCGAGGTTCGCGACGGCCTGGGACGCGGCCTGGACGTTGTCCCCGATGACGCCCGCGGGCGCGTTCATCGCGAAGTACAGACCGGGGTCGATGATGCTGGCCGCGACCAGCGCCATGACCGCGACGGACGACTCCATCAGCATGGAGCCGTAGCCGATCATCCGGACCTGCGGCTCCTTCTGGATCATCTTCGGCGTGGTGCCCGACGAGATCAGCGCGTGGAAGCCGGACAGCGCCCCGCAGGCGATGGTGATGAAGACGAAGGGGAAGAGCGAGCCCGCGAAGACCGGGCCGTCGCCGCGCGACGCGAAGTCGGTCACCGGGTCCATCTTCAGCGTCGGCAGGGTGACGATGACGCCGACCGCGAGCAGCAGGATCGTACCGATCTTCATGAACGTGGAGAGATAGTCGCGGGGCGCGAGCAGCATCCACACCGGCAGGATCGAGGCGATGAAGCCGTACGCCACCAGCCAGATGACCAGCGTCGAGGGCGCAAGCGTGAACGTGTCCGCGAGCGAGGACTCGGCGACCCAGCGGCCCGCGACGAGCGCGATCAGCAGCAGCGCGATCCCGATGAGGGAGACCTCGCTGACCCGGCCGGGGCGAAGCACCCGCAGGTAGAAGCCCATGAGCAGTGCGATCGGGATCGTCATCGCGATGGAGAAGGTGCCCCACGGCGACTCGGCGAGGGCGTTCACGATGACCAGCGCGAGCACCCCGAGCAGGATGATCATGATGGCGAACGCGGCGAGCAGCGCGGCGGCCCCGCCGAACGGACCGATCTCCTCGCGCGCCATCTGGCCAAGCGACTTGCCGTCACGCCGGGTGGAGAAGAAGAGGACGACCATGTCCTGCACGGCGCCCGCGAAGATCACCCCGACGATGATCCAGATGGTGCCCGGCAGATAGCCCATCTGCGCCGCGAGCACCGGCCCGACCAGCGGCCCCGCGCCCGCGATCGCCGCGAAGTGGTGGCCGAGCAGGACGCGCCGGTCGGTCGGGTGGAAGTCGATGCCGTTGTCCAGGCGTTCCGCCGGAGTGGCCCGGTTCTTGTCGACCTTGAGGACTTTGTACGCGATGAATTTGGAGTAGAAGCGGTACGCGATGGCGTACGAGCCGAGGGCCGCCGCCACCATCCAGGCGGCCGACACCTCCTCGTCGCGCGCCAGCGCGAGCACCGTCCAGCCCGAGGCGCCCACCAGCGCGACGAGCGTCCAGATGACAAGGGATCGAGGATTTGCTCTGCGCACCGGGTCGTCCTCCCGTTCATCATGCGATGACGGGAGGAACGTAGAACAGCGAAGTGATCCGCGCCAGACCTCGGAAGGGTCTCGGTACGTGCGGGCGGTGCGTCAGTCCGTGGGCCGCTTGAGGCGGGCCACGAACTTGTACCGGTCGCCGCGGTAGACCGAACGCACCCATTCCACCGGTTTTCCGCCGCCGTCGAGGGAGTGCCGGGACAGCAGCAGCATCGGCAGGCCCACGTCCGTGCCGAGCAGGCCCGCCTCGCGCGGCGTCGCGAGGGAGGTCTCGATGGTCTCCTCGGCCTCCGCGAGATGGACGTCGTACACCTCGGCCAAGGCCGTGTAGAGCGATGTGTACTTGACCAGCGAGCGGCGCAGCGCCGGGAAGCGCTTGGCCGACAGATGGGTGGTCTCGATGGCCATCGCCTCGCCGTTGGCCAGGCGCAGCCGCTCGATCCTGAGGACACGGCCGCCGGTGCTGATGTCGAGCAGCCCTGCGAGCGTGTCGTCGGCGGTGATGTAGCCGATGTCCAGGAGCTGCGAGGTCGGTTCCAGGCCCTGGGCGCGCATGTCCTCGGTGTACGAGGTGAGTTGCAGCGCCTGGGAGACCTTGGGCTTGGCGACGAAGGTGCCCTTGCCCTGGATCCGCTCCAGGCGGCCCTCGACGACCAGCTCCTGCAGGGCCTGGCGCACGGTGGTGCGCGAGGTGTCGAACTCGGCGGCCAGCGTGCGCTCCGGCGGGACAGGGGTGCCGGGCGGCAGGGTCTCCGTCATGTCGAGCAAGTGGCGCTTCAGGCGGTAGTACTTGGGCACACGTGCGGTGCGGCCGACGCTCGGGGCCCCGTCCACGTCGGTTCCTGTGCTCCCCGCCTCGGTGCCCATGGTCCGCCTTCCTGCTGCCGTCACCGGCTCCTCCGTCTGTCGCGGCTCACATCGTGGCACGTACCGGGCTGAGGGGGCGCCCCCTGCTCGAGCGAAGTCGAGAGCTTGGGGGAAGACCGCGCCCCTCAGGTGTCGGTCCGATAACGGACCTGACAGCCCTTCTTATACACCCTTGACACCCCTAAAGGTCTAGGCCAAGCTCCCCGTACTGGTCTACACCATTAAAGACCAGGTTCCAGTCCCACGGGCAGATCTCGGTCCTATTGGTCGCTGCGGGTGGGGGGTTGACTGGCATCCCTTGAGGAGGGTGACGTGAAGCGCAAGCTCATAGCGGCCATCGGTGTCGCGGGCATGTTGGTCTCGATCGCGGCGTGTGGCGGCGACGACGGAGACAAGAAGTCCGGCGGAGCCGACGGCTTCAAGGGTGAGACGCTGACGCTCTGGGCGATGGACGGTTCGACGCCGGAGAAGTGGCAGAAGGACGTCACGGCGGCCTTCGAGAAGAAGACCGGCGCGAAGCTGAAGTTCGAAGTCCAGCAGTGGAACGGCATCCAGCAGAAGCTGACCACCGCCCTCTCCGAGGAGAACCCGCCGGACGTCTTCGAGATCGGCAACACCCAGACCGCCGCGTACGCCAAGACCGGCGGCCTCGCCGAACTCGGCGACCTCAAGGAAGGGCTCGGCGCCGACTGGACCGAGTCGATCAACAAGTCGTCCGTCGTGGACGGCAAGCAGTACGCCGCCCCGTGGTTCGTCCTCAACCGCGTCGTCATCTACAACAAGAAGGTCTGGGCCGACGCCGGCCTCAAGGACACCCCCAAGACCCGCGCCGAGTTCCTCAAGGACCTCAAGGCAATCGAGTCCAAGACGGACGCCGAGCCGATCTACATGCCCGGCCAGAACTGGTACCACTTCGTCGGCCTGACCATCGGCGAGGGCGCCGAACTGGTCAAGAAGGACGGCGACAAGTACGTCTCCAACCTCACCGACCCCAAGGTCGCCAAGGCCATGAAGACGTACAAGGAGTTCGCTGACCTCTCCAAGGCCCCCAAGAACAAGGACGAGGCCACCCCGCAGCAGGCCGAGGTCTTCGCCAAGGGCAAGACCGGCGCCTTCGTCGGCATGAGCTGGGAGGCCGCCACCGCGATCAAGGCCAACCCGAAGATCGAGAAGGACATCGGCTACTTCACGATCCCCGGCGCCACCGCGGACAAGCCCGAAGGCGTCTTCCTCGGCGGCTCCAACCTCGCCGTCGCCGCGACCAGCGAGAAGCAGGAGCTCGCCAAGGAGTTCCTGAAGATCGCCCTGTCCGACAAGTTCGAGGGCGCGCTCGCCAAGGAAGGCGGCGTCATCCCCAACAAGCAGGCCCTGGAGGACCGGCTCAAGGGCAACCCCGCAGCCGAGGCCATGGCCCCCGCCACCGCCGGCGGCGGCACGACCCCGCTGATCCCGGAGTGGGCCGCGGTGGAGAACCCGCCGAACCCGATCAAGAACTACATGACCGCGGTCCTGAACGGTAAGTCCAACGACGAGGCCGCCAAGCAGGTCGAGGGCGAGCTCAACAAGCGCCTGTCGCAGAAGCAGTAAGGACGCGCTCCCGCCGGGGACTTCGGGCCCGGGGTGTCAGCACCCCCGGGCCCGATGCCCCGGCACAGCGCTGCGTTCCGCGATGCCCACGAAAGAGATGGCGAGCATGACCGTGCAGACCGAACGGCCGCCCTCCGGCCCGACGGACGTCGTGAAAACGGACGGACGGCCGGGAGACACCGGCAAGCCCCGCGAGCGGGCCCGGTCGCTCGCGCCCTACCTGCTCCTGCTTCCCGCGATCGCGGCCACGCTCGTGTTCCTCGGCTGGCCCCTGGTCAACAACGGGATCCTGTCGTTCCAGAACCTCAACATGAGGCAGTTCATCCTCCACCTCACCGAGTGGAACGGGATCGACAACTTCAAGGAAGTCCTCACCGGCGAGGACTTCTGGCGGGTCACAGGGCGTTCGATCGCGTTCACCGCGGTCAACGTCGCACTGATCATGCTGCTCGGCACCCTGATCGGCCTGCTGCTCGCACGGCTCGGCAAGCGGATGCGGACGCTGCTCCTGGTCGGACTCATCCTCACCTGGGCGATGCCGATCATCGCCGCGACGACCGTCTACCAGTGGCTGTTCGCGACGCGCTTCGGTGTCGTCAACTGGGTCCTGGACAAGGCCGGCTGGCACTCGATGGCCGACTACGACTGGATGGGCAGCCAGTTCTCCACGTTCTTCGTGGTCATCGTCCTGATCGTCTGGCAGTCGATCCCCTTCGTCGCGATCAACCTGTACGCCGCGACGACGACGATCCCCAAGGAGCTCTACGAGGCCGCGTCGCTGGACGGCGCGGGCGTGTGGAAGCGGTTCAAGAACGTCACGCTGCCGTATCTGCGGCCTTTCCTCTACGCGACGACGTTCCTGGAGATCATCTGGGTCTTCAAGGCGTTCGCGCAGGTCATGGCACTCAACGAGGGCGGCCCCGACCGGCTCACCGAAATCCTGCCCGTCTACGCCTACATCGAGGGCATGGGCAACCAGCACTTCGGCATGGGAGCGGCGATCGCGCTGCTCACCATCGTCATCCTGCTGGCCCTGACCTCCTTCTACCTGCGGATCGTGCTCAAGCAAGAGGAGGACGAGCTGTGACGCGCACTGCTTCGTCTCGGCGGCTCCGCCGCATCTGGCCCAACGCGGTGGCCGTCGTGCTCTTCATCGGGTTCGTCTTCCCCGTGTACTGGATGTTCGCCACGGCCTTCAAACCGACCGGCGACATCATCAGCGAGGACCCGGTGTGGTTCCCGACCGACGCGACGTTCGAGCACTTCAAGACGGCCGTCGAGGCCGACCACTTCTGGACGATGGTCGGCAACTCCCTCACCGTCACCGTCCTCGCCGTGCTCTTCTCGCTGATCATCGGCCTCGCGTCGGCGTTCGCACTCGCCCGGATGCGCTTCAAGGGACGGCGCGGCTTCATCATCGGCTTCATGCTGGCCCAGATGGCGCCCTGGGAAGTCATGGTCATCGCCATCTACATGATCGTGCGCGACGCCGACATGCTGAACAGCCTCGTCCCGCTCACCCTCTTCTACATGGTGATGATCCTGCCCTTCACGCTCCTGACACTGCGCGGCTTCGTCGCCGCCGTGCCGCGCGAGCTGGAGGAGTCGGCGATGGTCGACGGCTGTTCACGGATGCAGGCGTTCCGCCGGGTGATCCTGCCGCTGCTCGCACCGGGCCTGATGTCGACCTCGCTCTTCGGCTTCATCACGGCCTGGAACGAATTCCCGCTGGTCCTTGTCCTCAACAAGGAGGCGGAGGCCAAGACGCTTCCGGTGTGGCTCTCCGGCTTCCAGACCGCCTTCGGCGACGACTGGGGCGCCACCATGGCCGCCGCCTCGCTCTTCGCCATCCCGATCCTGGTCCTCTTCGTCTTCCTGCAGCGCAGGGCCGTCAGCGGTCTGACCGACGGCGCCGTGAAGGGATAACACGCCATATGTCGACACTCATTCGCCCCACCGACACCCTCACCCGGGACGCCCTGACCGTCCTGCAGCCGGGCTTCGTCGGCACCAGCGCCCCGGACTGGCTGCTCCGCCGCATCGGCGAAGGCCTCGCCTCCGTCGGCCTGTTCGGCCGCAACATCGCATCGCCCGCCCAACTGGCGGCACTCACCGCCCAGTTGCGCGCCGAACGCGACGACGTCCTGGTCGCCATCGACGAGGAGGGCGGTGACGTGACCCGCCTGGAGGTCCGCTCCGGCTCCTCCTTCCCGGGCAACCACGCGCTCGGCGCGGTCGACGACACGGCGCTGACCCGTGACGTGGCGGCCGAGCTGGGCCGCCGCCTCGCCGCGTGCGGCGTCAACCTCAACTGGGCACCCTCGGCGGACGTCAACTCCAACCCGGACAACCCGGTCATCGGCGTACGCTCCTTCGGCGCCGACCCGCTCCTGGTGGCCCGGCACACCGCCGCATACGTCGAGGGCCTGCAGTCCGCCGGCGTCGCCGCCTGCACCAAACACTTCCCCGGGCACGGCGACACCGCGGTCGACTCACACCACGACGTGCCGCGCATCGGAGTCGACCCCGAAGTGCTCCGGGCCCGTGACCTCGCCCCGTTCCGCGCGGCGATCGCCGCGGGCACACGGGCCGTGATGAGCGCGCACATCCTGGTCCCGTCGCTCGACCCCGAGTACCCGGCAACGCTGTCGCACCGCATCCTGACAGGCGTACTACGCGAGGAACTGGGTTACGACGGCCTGATCGTCACCGACGGCATGGAGATGCAGGCCATCTCCGCGACGTACGGCATCGAGCGGGGCAGCGCCCTCGCCATCGCCGCGGGCGCCGACGCGATCTGCGTGGGCGGCGGCCTCGCGGACGACGAGACGGTGCTTCGCCTGCGGGACGCGCTGGTGGGGGCCGTCCACAGGGGGGAACTCTCCGAGGAACGCCTCGCCGACGCGGCCGCCCGCGTCCGTGCGCTGGCCCACTGGACCTCGGTGTCGGGCGTGGCCGACCGTTCGGGGGGCGCGCCCGACACCGAGATCGGCCTGGTCGCGGCCCGCCGCGCCCTGACCGTCACCCGCGGCAATTCCTACGACGCCGCGCTCACCGAAGCTCCGTACGTCGCCGCCTTCACGCCGATGGCCAACATCGCGGTGGGCGACGAGACCCCGTGGGGCGTGGCGGCGGAACTGGAACGCCTGCTCCCGGGAACGGAGACGGGCAGCTTCACCGGCCCGGACGCGGGCGCGCTGGCGCTGGCCGAGGCGGGGGAGCGGAGGGTGGTCGCCGTGGTCCGCGACGCCCACCGCCACGTCTGGATGGCAGAGGCCCTGAACACCCTGCTGGCATCCCGCCCCGACACAGTGGTGGTGGAAATGGGCGTCCCCCAGTCCCACCCACAGGGCTCCCTCCATATCGCCACGCATGGCGCGGCACGGGTGTGCGGATTGGCGGCGGCGGAGGTAATTACCGGCCGGTGACGGTCTGTGCCCACCCACCGAGCCGCACTCAAGCAACAAACAGCAAGGTGCCGGGCACCCCCAAGCGGGGGGCCCGGCACCTTCACGCAACGCCCGGTACTACAGCCCCTGCCAGGCAGGCTTGGCCGCATACGTGGCCCTGAAGTACTCCCCAAGCTTCAACTTGGACGCGGCGGCCTCATCCACAACGACCGTCGCATGCGGATGCAACTGCAGAGCCGAAGCCGGAACCACCGCGGCGACAGGCCCCTCCACCGTCGCGGCCACCGCGTCCGCCTTGCCCTCACCCGTGGCAAGCAGCACCAGATGCCGAGCCTCGAGAATCGTCCCGATGCCCTGCGTGATGACGTGATGCGGCACCTGCTCGATGTCCCCGTCGAAGAACCGCGCGTTGTCCACCCGCGTCTGCTCCGTCAGCGTCTTGATCCGCGTACGCGAGGCCAGCGAGGAGCACGGCTCGTTGAACCCGATGTGCCCGTCCGTACCGATCCCGAGCAACTGGAGATCGACACCGCCGGCCGCCGCGAGCGCCTCGTCGTACGCGTCGCACGCCGCCTGCACATCCTCCGCGCTGCCGTCAGGCCCCATGAAGGACGCCTCGCTGAGCCCCAGCGGCTCGACGACCTCACGCAACACCACGGACCGGTAGGACTCGGGATGCCCCGCGGGCAGTCCGACGTACTCGTCGAGCTGGCAGATCCGCGCCCGCGACGCGTCCACGGCACCGGAGGTGACCTTGGCGGCAAGGGCCTCGTAGATGGGCAGCGGGGTGGATCCGGTGGCGACACCGAGCAGGGCGTCAGGCTTACGGCGCACCAAGGCGGCCATGGCCTCCGCGATGAGCTCGCCGCCTGCCTTGGCGTCCGGGACGATGACAACTTCCACGCTGGGCCTGCCGATCTGGAGAGGGGACTCACAGGGACTGTGTGGTTTAGACCAATTTAACAGAGTGGGCCCGCCGGAGCCCCGGGTTCTCGGGCTTCGGTATCACGCGGTCCGCAGCCGTCCGGTCCACGCTCGGCCGCTCCCGCATCCCATGCTCGGCGCTCCCCTCAAGCCTTGCCCGTCGAGCAGTCCCCCCGGGGGGCCTCCCCCTCCCTCCCCTCCCTCCTCCCTCCCCTCCCTCCCATCAAGCGAGCCACGCCCCGAGCGAGCACAGTGGAGGCATGACCGACACGACAACGGCCCCGCAGAGCGAGCAGCCGGGCCGGATCATGTCCCGTGAGATGGCCGAACAGCCCGAGGTGCTGCGCCGCATCCTCGAGGCCGGCGCCCCGAAGATCCGTGAGACCGCCCGGCTGGTCGCCGCCAAGAAGCCCCGCTTCGTCCTCCTCACCGCACGCGGCACCTCCGACCACGCCGCCCTGTACGCCAAATACCTCCTCGAAGTCCGCCTCGGCGTGCCCTGCGGACTGAGCTCCATGTCCACCATCACGGCCTACGGAGCCAAGCCCGACCTGAGGGACGTCCTGGTCATCACCGTCAGTCAGTCCGGGGGCTCGCCCGACCTGGTGGCCTCGACCCGCGCCGCCCGCGATGCCGGCGCGCTCACCCTCTCGGTGACCAACAACCCGGACTCGCCGCTTGCCGCCGTCTCCGAACACCACATCGACGTCCTGGCGGGCCCGGAGAAGGCGCTCCCCGCCACGAAGACCTACACGGCGTCCCTCCTGGCCCTCTATCTCTTCGTCGAGGGGCTGCATGACGGTGACGTATCGGCCACCGCCGCGCTGCCCGAACTCGCCGCCCAACTCCTGGACCGCCAGCCCGAGATCAGGACGCTGGCCGCCCGCTACCGCTTCGCCGAACGCATGGTGATCACCTCCCGTGGCTATGGCCTGCCGACCGCCAAGGAAGCGGCCCTGAAGCTGATGGAGACGAGCTACATCCCCGCCCTCGCCTACTCCGGCGCGGACCTGCTGCACGGCCCGCTCGCCATGGTCGACAACATCTCGCCCGTCATCGCCGTCGTCCCGGACGGCAAGGGTGGCGAGGTCCTCCAGCCCGTGCTCGACCGGTTGCGCGGGCGCGGCGCCGACCTTGTGGTCGTCGGCCCGAAGGGGCAGGTGGAGCAGGCGTCGGCCGGTTTCGCGCTGCCGACCGACGGCGTACCGGAAGAGCTCCAGCCGATCCTGGAGATCATCCCGCTCCACCTGCTCGCCTACGAGGTCACGATCGCCCGCGGCCAGGACCCGGACGCGCCCCGCGCCCTCGCGAAGGTGACGGAGACCCGCTGACGCCGGATGCCATGGGACGTCACAGTCCCAGCGCCGATCCTCCCGTCGCGTCGATGTACTGGCCGGTGATCCAGCGCGCGTCGTCCGAGGCGACGAAGGTGACGATGTCCGCCACGTCGGCAGGCTGGCCTATGCGGCCGAAGGTCGAGTACTTCGCCATCTCGCTGTGCTGGCCGTCGGGAATCCCGGCCATCATC
Source organism: Streptomyces sp. NPDC059037 (assembly GCF_042740015.1). Taxonomy (NCBI): domain Bacteria; kingdom Bacillati; phylum Actinomycetota; class Actinomycetes; order Kitasatosporales; family Streptomycetaceae; genus Streptomyces; species Streptomyces sp. NPDC059037. Next base: position 3,324 of record NZ_JBHYIG010000039.1, on the reverse strand, counting down.
TCCGTCTCGATGATCCCCGGCGCCACCGCGTTGACCGTGATCCCCCGCGGGCCCAGGTCCTGCGCCAGGGTGTGCGTCAGGACGTTCAGGGCGCCCTTCGTCATCGAGTAGCCGATGGTGATCGGGAAGGCGATCCGGGTGACTCCGGAGGAGATGTTGATGATGCGGCCGCCGTCGCGCAGGCGGTCCAGGCCCTTCTGGATGATGAAGAACGGCGCCTTCACATTGACCGCGAACACCCGGTCGTAATCCGCTTCCTGGACCTCGCCCACCAGGCTGTAGAGCCCGATCCCCGCGTTGTTCACCAGGATGTCCAGGCCGTCAGCGTGCCGGTCGAACTCGGCCCAGAGCGCCTCCGCGTCACCGGGCACGCCGAGCTCCGTGCCGAAGGCGAAGGCGGAGCCGCCCTCCCCCTCGATCGCGGCGACCGTCTCCTTCGCGGCGGCCTCATTGCTGCCGTAGTGCACGGCGACCCGTGCGCCGTCCCGCCCGAGCCGTTCGGCGATGCCCCGCCCGATGCCCCTGCTGCCGCCCGTGACCAGTGCCGTCTTCCCTGCAAGCGTGCCCATGGGAGCCGCCCCCTCTTCCCGTCCAAAGATTTCTCTAGTGGTCGCTACAGAAAGAAACCGTAGCCGAGCCCGGCCCGTTTTTCTAGCGCCCGCTATAGAATTCACTCCATGGTGACGAGAGACCCTGCGCGGCCACCGGTCGAGCAGCCGGCGAAACAGCGCGGACGCCCCCGCTCCTTCGACCGCGAGACCGCCCTTGAGCAGGCCATCCGCACGTTCTGGGAGCACGGGTACGAGGCGACCTCGGTCACGGACCTCACCCGGGCCATGGGGATCGGCGCGCCGAGCATGTACGCGGCCTTCGGCGACAAGCGGTCCCTGTTCGAGGAGGTCGTGCGGGTCTACGGCCAGACGTACGGTGGCTTCGGCGACCGCGCCTTCGCCGAGGAGCCGACCGTCCGGGGCGGCGTCGCGCGCATGCTGCACGAGGCCGCGGCCAAGTACACGGAGCCGGGTCACCCCCGCGGCTGCCTCGTCATCTACGCCGCGACGAACTGCGCGACGCCGGAGGTCGAGGCGAGCCTGCGTGACCAGCGCAACGCCAATGTCGGCTCCATCGAGTCGCGGATAAGGTCCGCGATCGCCGCGGGCGAGCTACCCTCGACCATCGACGCCCCCGCGCTCGCGCGCTACACCGGAGCGGTCCTGCAGGGCATGTCCCAGCAGTCCCGTGACGGCGCGACCAGGCAGGAGCTGGAAGCCGTCGCCGAACTGGCCATGCACGCCTGGCCGGCGACCGCATCCGGGTCGGCGGAGGCGTGATCCCTGGGGCACCGGGGGCAGAAGTGAAAGAAGTAGACAACAATAAACATCCGCCTACGCATAGACACAGGTGAATGGTCTAGTCCACAATGCGTTGGTAAAGCATCCGCCCTTCCCGCACAGGAGGGCGGACCGAGGAACCGGCACTCTCTGCCCTGACCGTGCCGGATCCTCCGATCGGCCGCCGGTACCGCACATTCCGGTGGTCGTGTTCCTGAAGGGCTGCGGTGCCGAGGGTGGGTTGAGGGTCCCGCCCTGGCGCCGCGGCTCGTCGGGAATCGCCCGGGGCGGACCCGCGGTAAGTGCCAGGTACGCTCGCACACGTGCCCTCCATGAACGACCTCGTCCGCCAGCACACCGCTCTCGGTGACTCCGATCTCGAGTGGTTGCATCTGCTGGTCTCGGAGTGGCAGCTGCTCTCCGACCTCTCCTTCGCCGACCTCGTGCTGTGGGTCCCCACCCGCGACGGCACCCGGTATGTCTCCGTGGCGCAGATGCGGCCGAACACCGGCCCCACCTCCTACCAGGACGACATGGTCGGCCACCTCGTCCCGCGCGGCCGCCGCCCCCTGCTCGACGCCGCCCTGGACGAGGGCCGCATCGTGCGCGAGGGCGACCCCGAGTGGCGCGAAGAGGTCCCGGTGCGGGTCGAGTCCATCCCCGTACGCAGGGAAGGGCGCGTCCTGGGGGTCATCGCCCGCAACACCAACCTGCTCACGGTGCGCACCCCCTCACGGCTGGAGCTGACTTACCTCCAGTCGGCGTCCGACCTGGCCCAGATGATCGCGGCCGGCTCCTTCCCGTTCCCCGGCCAGCAGGTCGACATGGACGCCTCGCCGCGCGTGGGCGACGGTCTGCTGCGGCTCGACGCCGACGGGATCGTCCAGTACGCGTCGCCGAACGCGCTCTCCGCGTACCACCGCCTCGGCCTCGCCGCCGACCTGGTCGGACATCACCTCGGCACGGCGACCGCCGAACTGGCCCCGTCCCGCGGCCCGGTGGACGAGGCGCTCGCCAAGGTCGCCAGCGGCTGGGCGCCCCGCGAGTTCGAGATCGAGGGCGGCGACGGGGTCATCCAGCTCCGCGCGATCCCGCTCAAGCCCAAGGGCCCGCGCATCGGTTCTCTCGTACTCCTTCGTGATGTGACCGAACTGCGCCGCCGCGAGCGCGAGTTGATCACCAAGGACGCGACCATCCGGGAGATCCACCACCGGGTGAAGAACAACCTCCAGACGGTCGCCGCGCTCCTTCGCCTGCAGGCCCGCCGCATCGACTCCGCCACCGGCCGCGAGGCGCTCGAAGAGGCCGTGCGGCGGGTGGGCTCCATCGCCATCGTGCACGAGACGCTGTCCCAGAACCTGGACGAGCGCGTGGAGTTCGACGAGATCGCCGACCGCGTCCTCGCGATGGTGGCGGAGATCTCGCCGGGCAAGGTCACGGGCCGGCGCACCGGACGCTTCGGCATCCTGGACGCCGAGGTGGCGACCCCGCTGTCGATGGTCCTCACCGAGATCCTGCAGAACGCCCTGGAACACGGCTTCCGCGAGGGCGACATGGGCACGGTCGAGGTCTCCGCGGTGCGCGGCGGCACCAGCAAGGACGCCCGCCTCCTGATCACCGTCCAGGACGACGGCGTGGGACTGCCCGACGACTTCGATCCGCACCGCTCGGGCAACCTCGGCCTGCAGATCGTCCGCACCCTGGTCGAGGGCGAGTTGAGCGGCACGTTCGACATGGTGCGGGCCCCGGAGCGCGGCACGCAGGTCATCCTCGACATCCCCGTACGCGCCGACAAGTAGCGCCCGCGCAGGGCGTACGGCATCCCGTAGCCCGTATCTCACATCCCGTATCCCGTATCCCGTATCCCGCATACGAAAAGCAGTGAGCCCCGGACCGAAGTGGGTCCGGGGGTCACAGGTCACGGTGCGTTTCGCATGGGGGGGACTGCGGGGCGTGGGCGGGGGGGGGGGGTTTGCGTACGCGCGGTAAGCGG